>CAZIIZ010000467.1:0-3218 GCA_964539225.1 uncultured Hyphomicrobiales bacterium
ATTAGCCATGACTGCAGTAATGGTATCTCTGAATACAGAGCTTGGATCTTTTCCTTGAGTTTCCATCATGTCTTTAGTTGAAGTAATAAAGGATTGGAAGGCTTCGGGGTCTTTGCGTGGCTGTTTGAAATATGAATATAATAGTTCGAAGAAAGTTTCAATATCTTGTGGAGTAGTTGAGCCGTATAAGCCTTCAGATAATTCACCAATATATGGGCTAACACTCGCAATTTTGCCTTGCATCATTTTAGCCAAAGTATTTTCATCGAAATTGCCTAATCCACTGCTTGCTATTATACTACTTGCATTATCTGCTGATTGCAAATCTTCGTCTTTGCAAAGCGAAGTTCCGCCCATACTGAATGCAGAAAATTGCAATTCATCATTTTTAAAATCAGTTTTCTTTACAATTACTTTAGCACCATTTGACAAAGTATATTCCTTGGCATCAGCTTCTTTAATTTCTTTAACAGAAGAAATTGTTCCGGCTTTAGTCTTTTTAACTAATTCTTCGTCGGTAGCTTTGTCCACATAAGCATCTAATTTTGCGACGCTAACTTCATTATAAACTTTCATTACTTCTGCTTCAGTCGGAGGAGTTACGCCTTCTTTTTCGGGCATTGCGAAGCCAATGAAAAGATTTTTGTTAACTATCATTGCTTTAATAAAAGCATTAACTTCTTCTAGTTTAATTTCCGGAAGCTCTTTTTTAACAAAAGCATATTCATAAGCTATGCCTGGCATTGATTCTCCAAACATGAAATTACGCATATATTCATCGGCATAATTTTCTGATTCAGTTTTGTCTTTTTCTTTATAGGCAGCTTCCATACTTTTAAGTATAGTAGATTTAGCTCTATCCATTTCGGTTTGTGTAAAACCGTGTTGGTAAGCTCTGAATGCTTCCTCAAGAACAGCTTTATAACCAGACATAACATCTTCTGATTTTGGCACAGCATATAAAGCGAAAGCCGCTAAATCGCCTATGCCTATGTTTTGTTGAAAATCTCCACCGGCTGCTACAAACGGAGGATTAGCTTTACGTGTCAATTCCTGGCAACGCATAGAAAGCATTGTAGAGAGCAAACGTGAAACGTATCCTCTGCGGTAATTTTCAAATGAACCTTGCTCTTCAGCTTTTTTCTTGAATAATATTTGCACTACAGAATAAGGCATCTCTTTATCTGTTGCGATTGAAATTTTTGGATCGTTGTGTTCCGGAATAGAGTTTAATTTTCTTTCCCTTGATTTCTCTGGATTTTGTAATGGCTCGAAGAATTTTTTTAATTTAGCTTCAGCATCTTTTAAATCAAAATCACCTACTAAAATTACAGCTGATAAATTCGGACGATACCAATCATTATAGTAACGCAAAAATGTTTCTCTGTTTGCATTCATAATTACTGAAGTATCGCCAATAGGCATACGATCGGCGTATAATGAACCCCAAAGCATTTTAGGAAATTGAATTTTATTTATTCTCTCTTGAGCACCATTAGATAATCTCCATTCTTCCAAGATTACTCTACGTTCTTTATCTAACTCATCTTGATCGAATGACACTCCGCGAAGCCAGTCTTGCAAAATTTGCATACCATCATCGAAAGTTTTATCTTGATCTGTCGGCACTTGCAATAAATAATAAGTTCTGTCGAACGAAGTATTTGCATTCAAATCCGCACCGAATCTCATTCCGGTACTTTCTAAGTACTTTACTAAATCATTTTTAGGGAAATGCTTTGTGCCGTTGAAACACATGTGTTCGATAAAGTGGGCTAAACCTTTTTGATCATTATCTTCATCAATCGAACCGGCTTTAACAACTATTTGCAAATTTGCTCTTTTTTCCGGTTTAGCATTCGCACGTATATAATATACGATTCCATTTGATAATTTTCCGATTTTCACATTTGGATCGGAAGGCATTTTGTCTTTCAAACTCTTATATTCTACGTTCGGTAAATCTTGAGAATACAAGCTGAACGAAAATAAGAATAATGAAGCTACTAATAAGAATTTTTTCATTTAGAATGAACCTTTCATATTTATTAAAAAATCCAATTATTTATATTCGATGTCGATGCAAGCACGATTTAATCTAATGCTTTTGATAAATTTCACCACTTTTTGGTGTTCAGTATGCTCTTGATATATATGCAAATCGCTATAAGTAGCGAAATCGCAAATCAAGCAAATATCGTAATTACTTGACGACTCATTATTGATATTGAATTTTACATCTAAAGCTAATATTCCTGGGATGGTATGCTTCAGTTGCATTAGCATTTCTTTTAATTTTAACTTATCGTCTTCAAATGCCCCAATATCATTATTTTCTGTCAATGTCCACATAACTATGTGTCTAATCATATAATATTTCTCTCTGATTATTGAATTAAATAATTTTATTACCTTTTATCCACACTTGCTTGATATGATTTATCCCGAAATGATAGAACATATCAATGTAAGACGGTGAATCTAATACTACAAAATCTGCCTGTTTTCCATCGCTTAATGAGCCTAATCTATGGCTTTGATCTATAGCTTTAGCTCCATTTATAGTGGAGGCAGTAATGGCTTCTTCGGCAGTCATTTTCATATTAATTACAGCTAAGGATTGAACTAATTGCATATTCTGAGTAAAGCAAGATCCCGGATTGCAATCTGATGCTAAAGCAGCAATTGCTCCGGAATCGATTATCTTTCTCGCCGGAGCATAAGGCATTCTGATAAAATATGCTGTTCCAGGCATCATAGTAGCCACTGTTCCGGAAGTCTTCATCGCTTGAATACCTTCATCAGATACGAAAAGCAAATGATCCGCCGAAGCAGCACCCATTTCAGCAGCGAGTTCAGCAGCTTTTACGCAAGCCATTTCGTCCGCATGCGTGCGGGCTTTTAGCCCTAATTTTTTAGCTTTGCTAAATATTTTACGACCCTGATCAATAGTATAATACCCTTCATCAACGAAAGCATCGCAATACTCAGCTAATTTCTTCTCAGCTACAAGCGGAAGCATTTCATCGCAAATCAAATCTACGTAACCATCTCGATTGTCTTTATATTCAATCGGAAAATCATGTGCTCCCATAAATGTAGTCGAGATATGTATTGGTAATTCTTTTTTAAGTAATTTTATTGCCTCTAACATTTTAAGTTCTGACTCTAAGGACAATCCGTAACCAGATCGGAAGAGCACACGTCTGAACTCCAGT
>CAZIIZ010000468.1:0-3216 GCA_964539225.1 uncultured Hyphomicrobiales bacterium
AAATGCGATTACTCTTGCTGACTTGAAAGAATACTTCGCTAAGTATTTCATCCCAAATAATGCGACTATGTGCGTAATAGGCGATGTGAGTGCGAAAGAAGTAAAAGAAGAATTAGAAAAAAGTTTTGCTAATTGGAAAAAGGGAGCTTCAGTAGAAATCAACGTTCCAGCCCCTACTCCGATGCCGCTAGGTGTGTATTTTGTAGCTCGTCCGGGAGCAGTACAATCTTCTATCAACGTAGTTACTAATGCAGTACCAAGAAACCACCCAGACTATGATGTTATTAATTTAGCTTCATCAGTAATGGGAGCTGGATTTGCTGGTCGTTTATTTAAAACATTAAGAGAAACTTACTCATATACTTATACTCCATTCGGATACTTGACTAATGCCAAATATACGAACAGATTCGCTTGTGGTGCAGACGTTCGTGGCGATGTTACCGATTCATCAGTTATTGTAATTATGGATCAATTAGCCTTGTTAGCGTCCGAACCTCCTAGCGATGAAGAATTAGACAGATTGAAAAAATACGAAGTAGGTCAATACTTGATGTCGTTCGCTAGCAAAGATTACGTGGGCAATTTAATTCAAAATGCTGATTTCTACGGACAAGATATTAATGAAGTAAAAAATTATCATTTGAGATTATTAGGCATCTCCCCTATCCAAGTAACTGAAGTAGCTAAAAGATATATGAATCCTGCCAGTACATATATCGTAGTAGTAGGCGACCCAAAAGTA
This sequence comes from uncultured Hyphomicrobiales bacterium, assembly GCA_964539225.1. GTDB lineage: Bacteria > Bacteroidota > Ignavibacteria > Kapaibacteriales > UBA2268 > CALLXS01. The sequence continues at coordinate 746 of CAZIIZ010000468.1, forward strand.
TTACCTACATTACAAAAATTCGGTAAAGTATTCGAATTTAATATGGATTACGAACCCGAAACCGGCGAGAATGCTAAATTCGAAGCTGTCAAAATTACTCCAACTGAATTGATGGAAAAATGTGCTACAGCAATTGGCGGCAAAGATAAAATCAAAACAATTCAAACTCTAACTATAGACGGCAAAGTAGAATTTGAGATACAAGGTCAAAATATGAACGGCACATTTATTGAAAAAAATAAAATGCCGAATAAACAATACCGTATGGTTGATATAAGCGTAATGCAACAGGGTTCTTGGTTCGATGGTACTAATGCCTGGATGAAAGTCAACGCAACAGTAACTCAAGCTGAAGGCGAAGACTTAGAAAAAATTAAAAACGAAGCTGGAATTATTTCAGAAGTAAAATTAATTGAAGCAGGCTATACTTGCGAAGTACTTGGCAAACAAAAGGGCTATATAGTACTTAAAGCGACTAAAGGAGCTTTCCAAGAATTCTATTATTACGACGAAAATTCTTATCTATTATCGAAAAGAGAATCAACTGAGCAAATGCCTGAAGGACCAATGCCAATAACTGATACTTATTCTAATTGGAAAGAATTCGACGGTATTAAATTACCAACTTCCAGAACTACTGAAACTCCGATATATAATATCAAGTACGAAGTAACTTATAAATTAAATGAAGTAATGGACGATGCAATGTTCGCTCCTGCTAAATAATTTATTATTGAATTACTAATGCTTATCGTCGAGTTGATGGCGTGATTAATTGAATCACGCCGTCCTCTCGCACTAACTTACTTCAAATGCCCCTCATTATCTATCCATTATACACATCTTTAAACCTCATTTATAGTGTCATTCCGGCTTTGTGAGTCTTCGAGCCAATCGTTCTTACGATTCAGCGTAGCTAAATACCGGAATCTAAGAGTTCATTGTTTTAGGATAGATAACAGTCCTTTTGTATTATCAAGTATTTAGATTAACTACGTTGAACCCTAAGAAGGGTTTCCTGTATCCGCTCGAAGACTCGTTCCACAGGAATGACAAGCAATGATTATAATATAAATGCTTCCTACGTCTCTGCATATTTGATAAATTAATATTGTAAACCTACAAACGATTTCATTCGAAGACTCGTTTATTGAAGTGAAATACGTGCAATCGTACACAAAAAAACGGCGTAATTCAGTTAATCACGCCGTAAAGTGCTATGCAAAAATAAATGTCCATAAATCAAATTGATTTAAAACTCTACTTTTGTTATATTTAGTAAACCGCTTAATCTATTAGTCTGCGAACGAATAATATTCGAAACTTTATCGCCTTCGACATGCTTATGATAGAATATCAAAGTGTCCTTAGCACTTGCTTTAATTTCTTTGGTGAAAGTAAATGGCATTGGTTCTAATTGAACGGTTTTATCAGTACTGTCCGGACGGTAGAAAAATACGATTTCTCCGGTCATTGATTTGATAGGCTTAGAATATTGATTATCAAATTCAAAATATAGATTATTGATTTCTTCGCCATTATTATTTTTAGCAGGCAGAACTCCGACAAATAAGTTTTTTGTGTTCAATCTTAAAATTGAAATATCAGACATATCAGAAAGCGATTTTTTTGTAAAATCATTTACATATTTCATTTCGGTTTCGATCAGATCCTTCACGGTTTTGCCGACCACAGAATCCTTAGCGAAACTTAAACGCTTAAGAGCATTAGTCAAATAAGAAATATCCTCGGATGGCATATCTTTATCGAGTTTGACTTTCGCAGCAATTTCTCTAAAATTATTAATAGTGAATTTCTCACTATATATAGGAGAAGTTCTTTCGCCTTTATTGCAAGCCGAAAAACCGATACAAATCACTGAAAGAAGAAGTAGAGCAGACTTTTTCATATTATTCCCTTTTTTATAATAGTATTTGATTAGTAATCATATTTTGTAAAATGCCATATCGCAATCCTTTGACGCTAACGGTGCATTGTGCAGCTTCGAAGAATTCTAACGCCGTTTTCAAAATCAGAGTGCCGGAAGATATAATATCCGCTCTCTGAGGGTGCATATTGTAATTTTGAATAATTTCTTCGATTGAACTGTCTAATATTTTCTGCCAAACGGCATTAATTATCTCGCTATTCAATTCAAAAAGATGAATCTTGGAGTAATCAAACTCTCTAATATTTTGAGAAATCGCTGCAATTGCAGTAGGCGAACCGGCTACTGCGTAAAAATGTTTATTTATCGAATCAAAATCAATTGCTTTAAAATTCTCAATTAAATATTCAGTAGCTCTACTGATTTCGTCCGAAGTTGGCGGATGAGCAGAGAAGAATTTTTCCTTCAATCGTACAGCACCTACGTTTATACTGCGTTTGTACTCTACTTCGGAATTGAGTCCGGTGATGAATTCAGTAGAACCGCTGCTCATATCATTTATTGTGCATTCGGACTGATTTTT
>CAZIIZ010000469.1:0-3215 GCA_964539225.1 uncultured Hyphomicrobiales bacterium
AAATTGCGATGATGTACGATACCCATTGGATCCATTATCAAGGAATCCAACCCTACAATATAAATTACTACCATTGAAAATCAATGCGGATACTATAAATGGCTTTTTCACTGAATTATCTTTAGTTCTGAAAGTATAATAACAATATATACCCGTATCATTAAAGCGATATACTGCATTGTTCGACATCAGCCACAAATTCCCATCATTATCTGATTGGGATTTATACATAGTAATGTTTTGCATATCTATAGATTCTGCTGCAACTTGATTAATCAAATTTGCTTTAATTAATTCAGGAGTATAGAATGTCCATTCCTTATCTTTATATAATGCGAAGCCATATCTCGGACGCGGTAAAACTGTATAACCCTTATAGTAACCAATGTCTCCAAATTGCCATTTATCGCGAATATTGAATATAGAATTAATTGCCGGATAGTTCTCGGCATCCGCTTCGTAAGTCCATTCCGAGGCAGATATGCTACCAATTAAGGCGAAATATAACATAATAAACAATAATCCTTTGTTCATTTTCAGTTCTCCTTAGGTGTATAAATAAAGCTATCGTTGCAAGCTGTAAAATTCGAACTTAACATCCATAACTCTCCGTTCTTGAGTAAAATAATCTGACCGGAACTATCTCCTAACGGACATTGATGAGAAAAATAAGTATATGGTATAAGATTATACGACCATTTGCCTGTGGCATCTCTGTGCATTATCCATGGGAATACTTGAGGGGCTAACCATAAGTTCCCCATAGTATCCATTTGAACTGTCTCGGCAGTTAAAGCCATACTTGATGCTAATTTTACAGCTCGTATGAATGCACTGGCAGTAGTGTCTAAGCTCCAAGCATTATTGCTAAATGTATAGATTGCATCCGAATTCGATACTGCCGTTAGGTTATCAGCTTTGTCCAAGAAAATATTTACAAACGCTCCCACATTTACTATATCATTATAATCCTGAGGCAAATCATAATCGTCTATGCCTATGCCAAAACGACGGGATAAAGTATCCCCAACGAAGTAATACAAACTCGATACATTCGCTAACCAAAAATTATTCTTTGAATCGAATCGGATTACTCCCTTATTATCAAGAGTTAAAGTCTCAGTTGGTAAACTTTTAATTAATCTAAAGGAATCATTTTCAATTTTTAAAATATTATTTATGTAAATATTCTTATTTTCAGTTATTGAAGTAAACACCGAACTACACAAAACGTAGGGTACATTATTATTATCAAAGCTCACATTGGCTATGTCAGTTATAGCTTCGTAGCGATTGGAATCCGTTCTGTAAAATTTTTCGTGTTTAGAGATACCTGATTTTGTTTTTCGTAATAGGTAACAAGTTTTTGAACTCAAACCGATGCCAGTCTGAATACTACAACTAAGCCACATATCTTTATTTTTGTCGTAGTCTATGTGGTTTATCATAAATTTGGGATGATTCACGATATTAATCAAAGTAGTGTCGGAGCATGCGTCTAACAAATCTTTGCGTAAGTCATTCTTAGCCGACCATTTACGGTCTATATACTTCCATAGTTTACCTTTACGTATATCGTACGCACAAAGCGTATCATCGACTGTAAAGTTCTGTGAATCCCAAACAGAAGTCGCATTAGTAAAGTAATTAATTCCTCTTAACACTTCCCATTTTTCGGATTTAGCACTAATCGGAATAATAAGAAACATAGCAAACATTATGAATCTGAATAGTCGCATATTACTTCCTTTCTAATTTGTGTTTAAATATCCCCCCGACGTTTTTTAATATTGGCTTCGGGGGGAAATAATATTTTTAATTCAGAATATCCTAATGTTGATGGCAATCTAATGAGAAACAACCTCTTTCGCATTCCGGACCGAATGGATAGCCACTACGCGTAATTTGTGGTTTGTTTGTAACTGGGTCTATACATACATAAATTGATTCATTGCAGGATCTCAGTTGTCCATCGTTACAAATTTTCATAATAGCTCCATTACTACCAATTGGGCTCCAACCACTGTAACAAATTCTATCGTAAATTCTTAATAAACACATACTAGTAGGACAATATGGAATCTCGGTCAAATTAAGCTTTGCTAATATCTCGGGCTGCCCAATAAAATCAATTATCAAAGCATCAATTAAATCGGAATTATAAATTGATTCCGGTGAGCATGTTAAATTTTCAAATCGAACGCTTGCCAATGCTATTTCATGAAGTCCTGAATTTACATTTATGCGAAAACATACATCATAGATAACAGTTGCTCGACAACCATTTGGATTATGATACTGATAAACAAACTCGTAAGCGTTCCAATTGCCTTCGAAAGTCATAGGAGCTGGTAACGGAAGAATTTGTCTGTAAGCCGATGGGCAAGCAACCGCTTCGCTTAAAGAAAAACCGGAAATAAATAAAAATGCTAAAACTAATAGTGTTTGAAAAATATTCTTTTTCATAGCACGTCTCTCCTTATAAATAAGTGTTTTTTGGCAATATGCCAGACCAAGGCTACTGCGGGCGAGTGTTTCAATTATAAGCTCGCGGTAGCTTTTTTTATTAAAATATTTTCGTCTTTGCTATTTTCACAAATAAGCAAACGCAACTTACATAATTTCTGCTATATGTCCAAATATTATTTTAAATTATTTAAAATAATATTGTTTATTTAATGTTTAGATTTCGCTGAATAGCCAATATTAATTTTTATTTCAGTTATCAATTTACACATATTAATATATATCGCTATTAAAATTACAAAGCAAAAGATAAAATTATGAACGGAAGTCAAACACGATTTGGACGTTTATGCCGTAAGGATTAGATGAAATTATTCGAAGCTGATGTGCTATGAAAATTATTATGAAGTTCCATTTAATCCTTAATGCAATTTTTACGTACAAACCGAAATTATTAAAAATATCCGGTACTATTGGCTCTGATATGTTCCAAAAAGGGAAGATATTAATTGATTATCAAAATGGAGTGTTTGAGTATAGCGAATAGAATTGATTATTTTTTCGTTTTTTTCACAATATCTTTGATTAATAGCTAAAATATGATTATTTTAGCCGTTATTTAGGGTATTAAAAACAAATTAATTGAGAATATTGAAAATGAACTTGAAAATTGTTGAAGTAAATACAAAAAGTCAGATTAAAGACTTCGTGAAGTTTCAGATCGAACATTACAAAGATAATCCTTACTA
>CAZIIZ010000470.1:0-3208 GCA_964539225.1 uncultured Hyphomicrobiales bacterium
CTGGAGTTCAGACGTGTGCTCTTCCGATCTGAAGACTCATTCCACAGGAATGACAAGTCAGTAGCAATATTAAAGATGTATAAAATGGACAACAATTAATAAGTTAGTTATTACATCAATAAATCGAACATTAATTTAAAGAATATGGCTGAGATTGCTGCTATAAATACGCTAAATATCGCTGAATAACTCGCAATTTTGTATCCGAATTCCTTAATTATTACCACGAAAGTAGTAAAGCAAGGGAAATATAGCGTTACAAAAATCAAGAACACAACTATTTGCTGAGTAGTCATCGTAATATCCGAAAATGTCGCTACACCGAGAGCTTGATTGAGCATTACAATTATTAGTTCTTTTCTAAAAAATCCAAATACCAAAGTCGATGAAATCTTTTCGGGCAAATCGAGAACACCGCTTATAAATGGTTTCAGTAAATCATTAATAAAATGGGCTAAATTAAAATATTCTATCCAGCTAAGTAAAATACTACCAATGATTAAAAAAGTAAATGCTTCCTTTAGAAAATCCTTTATCTTAAACCATGTTTTACGAAATGATGATTTCAGAGACGGCACTTTGAGCTGTTGAATTTCGAGGATTAATCCCATCGGTTTTGTATATAATTTGGACAATACTTTGCCGCTGATAGCGATAACCAATAATACCCAAGCAAATACTACAATTGCCCATATCGGACCGGTAAAGGCTGCTGTAAGTGCGAAAATGACTGCAATGCGTGCCGAGCATGGTATGAACGGAAGCAGAATTCCAGTTACTTTGCGGTCGCGCGGATTTTCTATCATACGAGTGGCATAAATCGCAGGAATTGAACAGCCGAATCCTAAAACGAATGGGGCAACAGATTTGCCGTGCAAACCTATTCTATGGAATAAACCATCTACCATAAATGCAATTCGAGACAAATATCCAGTTTCTTCGAAAAATGCCGTCAAAAATACTAAAGGCAAAAAGAAAGGCAGAACTATACCCAAAATTCCGCTCAATCCTAAATACGCACCATTAACAGTAAACCATAAGAATTCATTTATAGGCTTTAAACTTAGAATGGATTGTTCGGGATAAGTTAAAATTGGTTCGATTAAATCGCTAAGGAAATTACCGATAAAATATATAGAAACGAAATATAATGAAAAGAATATGGCTAAGAAAAAATATCCGCCAATTGGGTGCATCAAATAATCATCAATTTTATCTTCTAACAGCCGCTTAGTTTTATGCTCAAAAAAACAAACTTTCTCTGATAAATCCATTGCTATATGATGCCGCTCTAATGCGATGGTCTCGTAAGTCTCTTTCTTATGATGCTCGTATAAATCAATTTCTGCTTCTTTTTGTATGTCTATAATTTCTTCAAGTAATTTAGGCACGAGTAATTGAGGATTTTCTAATGCTTTGATAGCATAGAAACGGGACGAGCCGTGCAAATTAAATTCTTGGGGATTGATTTTGTTTTCAATTCTTTTTATATATTCTTCAATATGAAATGTATATTCTGGCAAATTGCCTGAAAATGTAATTCTGCTTTGTAGTCGAATTGCTTCTAAAAGCACTTTAATACCCTTGCCATGCACTATTGTCGATGCTACTACAGGAATGCCCAATAGTTTACTTAATTTTTCCTTCTCAATGCGAATACCATGCTTCTCAGACAAATCAAATTTATTCAATACTATTATCACTGGTTTGCCGAATTCCATCAATACAGCTGTTAGTTCTAATCCTCGAGTGATTAGAGTCGAATCTATAACATTCAGATTAATATCAATATTATTATTGGAGATAAAATCCAGAGTGATTTTTTCTATAGGCTCTACTGCATTCAAGGAATAAATGCCAGGTAGATCTACTAGACGATAATGATCGCCATATATATCAATTTCCGTAGCGTTTAAGTCGTAAGTAGGAGTTCCAGATTCTGACTTCACATCAGCTAAAACCTGGAACATCGTACTCTTGCCTGAACTTGGCTGTCCGATGATAGCAATAGTTGGCACTTTACTCATAGCTTACTTTTATTTTTTCGGCAATGCGTCTGCCAATAGCTAATTTTGAAGCTCCGTCTTCTGCATTGCGAATTAGTACTGGACCCCATTTGGGATTATTAATTTTAACTACTTCATTGTCCAAATGAATCCCCATAGCTGACAGTTTTCTCTTTGTTTCTTCGCCTGAATCAATTAATACTACTCGCAAAACTCTATCTTTGGGTGCTTCTGCTAAACTCATAAAAACTTTCTATTTTAGTATGGACTAATTCTTGTCATAGCTATTGCTAATGACTTGCAAAATTAACAAATATTTTATTAATATCGCAATATAATTTGACAAATATTATTTATTTCCTATTTATCTGCAGCCATTCAATTGTATCAAGTGCAGATTAGTAATACCTTTGTAATAAAACTTAAAAAGGTGCTTATAATTTAAAGTTCGAATTTAACATTTTAATAGTTGTGCCTAATAAATTGATTTAATATTAAAGACATTTGCAAAAATAGCAAAATTTTCGTGAGGATTTAACGAATCTAAAAACCTAAATTTCAGTATAATTACTGGTTCTCTGGTATTATCATTTCTGCATCCGCTCGATGACTCGCTTGGCAGAAATGTCAACTTAAAAAAAATGTGTATAATGGTTAGAGCAAATCTGTAGGAGATAGAATATCAAATTAATTCAATAGATTCGTATAATAGTAGAATAATAATTGTTTTAGACGAATTATTTTAAAATATTGCAACATAATTTAAAATAATCAGTATAGTAAAACGAATAAGTATTATTTTTACAAATTTTGGGTATTATACAATGAAATTAAGATTTCTTACCAAATTATTTGCTCTGTTCGTATTAATTACGGCGGTGCAATTAAACGCTAAGCCAAATTCAGCTTCTACTGAAACGATTCCGTTAGACAAGGATGTCCGTACCGGCACTTTGCCTAATGGCTTCAAATATTTCATTATGAAGAACGCTAAACCAGAAGGACATGGGCATTTCCGTATCGTATTGCACGCAGGTGCGATTTGCGAAGACGATGATCAAAACGGATTGGCTCACTTTACCGAACACATGTGCTTCAATGGTACAAAGAACTATCCTAAAAACGAATTATTGGACGTACTTCAGAAATTTGGTATCCGCTTCGGTGCAGACGTTAACGCCAGCACTGGTTTAGATGTTACT
>CAZIIZ010000471.1:0-3202 GCA_964539225.1 uncultured Hyphomicrobiales bacterium
CCATAAATGTTTTCAAAATAATCACGGTTGGTTTCTCAGTTTTATTCTTACTATTAGCTTCGAATTTATCAAGAGCTGCAATTATTTGGTTATAGTCGTGTCCGTCGATTTCAATTACTTCGCATCCGAAAGCTGTAAACTTTTCAGCCAAAGGATAAATATTCATTACGTCCTTCACTCTACCGTCGATCTGGCAATCATTATTATCTACTATCCAACACAAATTATCTAATTTGAAATTTGATGCTGCCATAGCTGCTTCCCAAACAGCTCCTTCTTGCAATTCGCCGTCGCCGGTGATGCAAAATACTTTTCTGTCGTTTTTGTCCACAAGCTTATCGCTCATAGCCATACCAACGGCTATCGAAATACCTTGACCGAGCGAACCGCTGGAAGTCTCGATACCCGGCAAATGAGTATCTAAGCCCGGATGCCCCTGCAAACGAGAACCATATTTACGCAATGTGCCTAACTCTTCAGCAGGGAAATATCCCGCACGAACTAAGCAAGAATACAAAACAGGCACCAAATGCCCACCGCTGAGTACGAATCTGTCTCTATCGGCTAATTCCGGATTCTCCGGTGAATACTTCATATAATTACCGAAAGTGAGAACAGCCATAAAATCAGCTAATCCCATAGGACCGCCGGTATGACCGGATTTTGCTTTAGTTAGCATTTTAACTATATCGCGTCTGATTTCCAATGCAATTGCGGAATATTCTGCCACAGTTTGCTTTTTATTTGGAAATATTTTGTCGCTAAATTCTAAATTTAAAGACATATTATCTTTTATTACATTGAACAAAATTTATTACATTTTCAGACTGCAAAATTAAGAATTTTTTCGATATAATTTTCTTATTATTTTGCTCCCGGAAACTTTAACGAATTCTCAAAATCGCAGATATGGATAATTGGGCTAAATGTTTCAGATGGGTTCTTCCGTCTTGCTGGTTGTAGGGACAAGTCGCAACATATCCCTACGGTACAATAATTCCTATAATAAAAACAAAACTATCCCATGGATTTATTTCTGTGAGAGAGGTTTTATCTATGGTTTTATTACTCATCAGATGACTGCGAGTCATCTAATGAGTGAGTGACAGAAATTCTAACAAGAATTACGATAATTCATTTTACTCTTTCACAAATTTACCAATATCTTTTCCGGCTTTAGTATGAATAAAATATGTACCTGCTAGCAGATCGCTTGTTGAAATCTCAATACTTTCGCTTCCGGTTAATGTTGGTATATCAATAGTTTTAACAATTTCTCCTAAGCTATTACTTATACGTAATTCTTTGATAGAAAAGCCTTCTGGTAAGGCCATCTTAATCACGTCAGTTGAAGGATTAGGCGATATTTTCAAAAATTGTCTATTCGAGGTTTCGTCAACACTTGCTATTGAAGTCCATGTTATTTCAAATTTTGCAACATACATTAAGTGATCTATTAGATCTATTAGATCTATTAGATCACTTAATTGCGGAATATTAGAAAATTTATTATCCCATAATCCTCCTTGGTAAAATGACACACCAGATACTATATTCCCATTGATATCAACGATAAATTCAACGCCAGTAGCTCGCTCCCAATTTTGTGCGATCGAAGACCAAAACTCTTCCATTTCTTTAAGCTTTTCCCTATTTTTGTCGTAACTACAAGTTTTAAGATAGTAATTAACCCATTTCTCATCTACCCACTGTCTCCACAATTCTGATACCAAATCTCCATTTATGTCGTAACTATAAGTGTTAAGATAGGAATTAACCCATTGCTTATTTGCCCAACTCCACTCTTCGATTAATTCAGTTGATTGACTTGCATTTTGGTCGTAGGTGTAAGTATAACGTTCATGATTTTGCCAATAGCTATGATCCTGCCAAAAATCCCATAGTTTAGACTTTTTCTTACCATTTGGATCGTAAGTATATGTATAACGATTTGCAGAAAGCCAGTATATTTGCCACCAGTTTTCGTTTAACTCAATTAAGATATTTCCATTTTGGTCGTATGTATAAGTATCGCGATAATTCTTCCAATTTTGGTTTTGCTGATCATATTCTTTGTGAAATTTAGTCAATATATTTCCGCTTTGATTATAAGTACAAGATGTAGAATCAACCATTCTTCCGTCCATTTCGAATATAGAAGTCAATATATTTCCATTATTGTCAAAGGTATATGAATTCCGTTTTCCTTCATAATTTTCGTATAATTTAGTCAACATATTTCCATTTTGGTGATATGTATATGTAGTAGTCTCTACCCATTTCCCATTAATCCCTGAGTTCCATACTTCTGTCAATACATTCCCATTTTGGTCATAAGTATAAGTATAGTGTTCTGAAATCTCCCATTCTTCATTCTTCCAGTATTCGAGTAATTCATTCAACTTATTTCCGTTATAATCATACGAATATATATAGCGTTCAAAATTCTCCCATTGTTTATCCTGTAGATTCCAATATTCGCATAACCTAGTCAACAGATTCCCGTTAAGATTGTAGATAAAAGTCAGGCGTTCAGAATCCCACCATTTCTCTTGCGCCCAAGTTTTGAGTAGCTCTGTCAATTTATTTCCCATATTGTCGTAAATACATTCTACATATTCATATTTTACCCATATATTATTAGATAATTTTTCTGTTAATTCAGTAAGTATATTTCCCATATTGTCATAAGTATATGTTATTCTTTTTTGTTCTCCATCTGCCCCGGAAGTGTTAATTATAATCGGTAGAAATTTCATTCCAAGCAATTCATCTAATTTTTGGTTTGTTTTGCTCAAGGAATATACTTTTGTGTTATGTGTGGTTATCTCCTCTAATCTATTGTCCTGAGGCATGGGTTGCCTCTCAAAATCTTTATTGTGCCTTTGTGTAATATCTGTTCGCGATAATTTCTCTCCGGAATAAGCCATGCCAAAAGTTGTTGCAAATAGTACTGCTAATAATGTCATAAATAATTTCATATAAATAACTTTCATTCAATAGTTTAACAAAATATTCTAAATAATATTTTTCTGTAGTGCAAATCTAAGAATAATTTCCGAGTTTACCAAGCTAAGAAGGTAGTCAATTACGAATTACGAGAAGAAGGATTTAGATGTCCTACATCTGGCAGATGTAGGCTAATGTAATTTATAATATAATGATATATAACAAGTTGTCTATGTTTTTAATACATGAGGTG
>CAZIIZ010000472.1:0-543 GCA_964539225.1 uncultured Hyphomicrobiales bacterium
CGAAGACTCGCTCCACAGGAATGACAACTCAGAAAGATGTGTATAATGGTTAGCATCAATTGTGTCATTCCGGTTTTGTGAGTCTTCGAGCAAATCGTTCTTACGATTCAGCGTAGCTAAATACCGGAATCTCAAACAACACCATTCACGAAGACGAAACAGAACACTACTAAATCTCAAAGACTTAGATTCCTGTATCCGCTCGAAGACTCGCTCCACAGGAATGACAACTCAGAAAGATGTGTATAATGGTTAGCATCAATTGTGTCATTCCGGTTTTGTGAGTCTTCGAGCAAATCGTTCTTACGATTCAGCGTAGCTAAATACCGGAATCTGAAAATGTTGCGAGACTAATTAACTGAAAGTAACAGGGTGTAATAGCAATAGCAAATTCATCAGATTAGCTACGCTGAATCCGAAGATAGATTCCTGCATCCGTTCGAAGACTCACTACGCAGGAATGACAAGAAAAAGGAAATCAGATTTCAGCATCCGTTCGAAGACTCACTACGCAGGAATGACAAGAAAAAGGAAATCAGATTT
>CAZIIZ010000472.1:643-3200 GCA_964539225.1 uncultured Hyphomicrobiales bacterium
AGCATCCGTTCGAAGACTCACTACGCAGGAATGACAAGAAAAAGGAAATCAGATTCCTGCATTCACTCGAAGACTCGTTCCGCAGGAATGACAACCCTAAAAGATGTGTATAAAAGTTAGCTTATGATATCCATTACAATTATTTATCCTCTGAAAATTTTATTAATAGATTGCTTTTATGGATAGAATTATATTTGTATATTCGCATCCAATATTTGAACAATTACAGACTTAATGTGTGCATTGTACTCACAAATTTGCAAATAATAATTACTGAAATAACAAGGTAAACTATGGAAAATCAAACAATAACGGAGATTACTCCGATTAATATCTCAGAGTTCGGCAAAGAATTCGAGAACTGCACATTCAAAGATTGCGATTTCTCGAATTGCAATTTATCAGCATATAGATTTTTAGAATGTCGATTCAATAATTGCAACCTAAGTATGGCAAAGTTAAACGATGCCGTCATTCGTGAGTGCAGTTTCGATTACTGTAAATTATTAGGTTTGAATTTATTTGAATGCAATGACTTTATATTCACAGCATCCTTCGATAATTGCTTGATGAAATATGCTTCGTTTAAGGGAATGAATTTAAAAAGTTTTAAATTCTCGAATTGCAATTTAGAAGAATCCGATTTCTTCGGAACTGATTTATCGAATTCCGTATTCGAGAATTGTATTTTGCAGAGAGCAATTTTCAGCGATACAAATTTAGAAAAGGCTGATCTGCGAACTGCAATAAATTTCACTATAGACCCGGACAGGAATAAAATCAAGAAAGCACGTTTCTCTCGATTATCACTTAGCGGTTTATTGGACAAATTCAATATTATCATTGAATAAATTTTAAGTACTTCTTGATTATAATGATAATATTCCGTATATTAAAATTCTTAATTTGTAAGTTACTAATTGTCATTACGATATGAAACAGGATTATGACTATACGCGGGATGTTGTACTTATACCTATTTGTTTCGTTACTATTAATAGCAACGATAGTAGCCTCGTCTTATCTGCTAACTGTGAATTATTCTTCTAATGCTAAAATTGATAGGACATCTCGAGCCCTATTTTCGCATATCTATTCTATTAATGCTTCTGTGCTGAAATCGAAAACTTATGTGAAGGACTATATTATCAGTAATGATGTCAAATATATTACGGTTTACGATTCGATATTAACTTTTATTGATGAGGAACTTCAAGCTTTAACAGCGGAAGTGGACACCAAAACTGCACCAATATTTCCATTGTACGTCAAGCAAGATTTTTTTCGTTTTCGGAACAATGTATTATCCTTAAATAAAAAAAATATTATTAGTTTGCATTCAGCAAGAATGACGAATACCGATGATAGTAAATCTCGCCAAGAATTATATATACAATATATTAACAATATTCAGCCTGATTTCAATGAGTTTATAGATAGGAATTCGATATCTGTATTGAAAACTTTTAGTTCACATTTCCAGAATGAACGCTTAGTTTATTCGAATTCTATTAAAAATTCGCTATTGTATTTAATTGGAAGTTCGACCTTGCTATTCCTGCTTTTGCTTTCTTTTGTTTGGTATATTCGTCGTGCTATCATTAATCCGATTAAGTATTTGGTGGAAACTACTAATAAAGTGTCTTCCGGAAGCTATGATTTGCCATTAGCACCTAAGTTCTGGAGGAATGAAATTCGCAATTATATTGATCAATTTAGCAAATTAATCAATACTCTCAAATCAATCGACGAAGATAATCAATACGCCAAATGGATCCGAGACGGCGAAAATTTGCTTTATAATCAGCTGATAAGCACTAATAATATCAACGAGTTATATTCTATTGTTACTTCCGAACTATGCAAAAGAACTAACGCCAATTCGTCCGTGCTTTACGTGCTTGATTCCCAAACCGATAAATTGATACTTAGCCAATCGTATGCAGCACCGCCCAATCGTATTACAAAAACTGAATTCAAATTGAACGAAGGATTCGTAGGCGAATACGCATTGAAATCAGATATTACCATAATTAGCGATATACCGAAAGATTATTACAACATTACTTCTTCGCTTGGTCGTATTGATTCTGTGGAAATTGCTTTTATTCCGCTTCGTATTGATAATTCATTATTCGGAATATTAGAAGTAGCGACTATCAAAAAATTAAGCGAATTCGACAAAGAATACTTCCGCAGGGCAAGTAGAATAATTGCCTCTGGATTGCATATCTTTCTATACAGGAATTAAGCTACAAATGGACGTTAATTACAATATTTATTCTGTTATATTGTCTAAATTATTTTTTTTAGGTTTTTGAATATGCTGAATTTAGTTTTTATTTTAGTTGGTGGATCAGCCGGAGTGTTGAGTAGATATTATTTGAGCAATTTCATCAATTCGGTGTCCGATCAAAAAATGAAATTCGGTACGATTGTGGTGAACCTGATTGGTTCCTTTATTATCGGAGCTGTTTGGGCGTATATGGAAAATCGAAACTTAGATCCGAAAACTAAGAATATGATAACTACTGGATTTTTGGGATGCTTTACTACT
>CAZIIZ010000473.1:0-3191 GCA_964539225.1 uncultured Hyphomicrobiales bacterium
ACCCAAAAATGATAAGATATTGTATTTAGAGCCTAATATTATCCAATCCGATAGCAAGACTAAGGCTAATGATAACAATTCAAACGAATCACTGCCTCCAAATGTTTTTATAGTGCCTAAAGGGCTATTTAGAAGAGGAATTGATCGCAACGATTAATATTTGCATTTATGTTAATGAAATCACTTGTTCTCCTAAATAATATTGTATAATTGATTGTAATTTAACGCCGATTTAATATCTTAGTGTATATTATCTTGCACAATTCAAAACTTTTTCGTATTTTGCATTGCAATAAATTAATGCGAAAGAATTAGAGTTCTGTTTTGATAACAGTATCTTTATATATTGCAATTGATAATTAAAATAAAATGCTTGAAAATACTAAAAAATAATAATTTTAATTGAAAGTATTTTATTGGCATACAATCAATACCGAGCCTACTTCGGGTAATATAGGCTTAATGATATGCAAAATTTCGAATTATTATAAAACATATTAAAAATTTAGAAATCATATACCAAAATAATAATGCAAGAAACAGAAATTCAAAATAAAGAATTGTTAATAGAGTTAAAAAGACTTCGTACCGAAAACAAATCGCTTAGGCGTAGTGTGGAAAGGCATCGTTCCTTTTTTACAAATTCTCAAAATGCTTACTTTCTAATTGAAGATATGCTTATAGTCGATTGTAACAGGTTAGCAGCAAATTATTTCGACGAGGAGCCCAATCAAGTAATTGGTAAAACAATGCTAAATTTCTCGCAAAGGCTACAAAATAATTCCGAAACAGCTGATTTCATTTTAATGGAATATTTAAAAAGAGCTGCTGTTCGTGGTGCATTCTCATTTGAATGGGGTTTTGTAAAAGAAGATGGGGAAGAGTTCTCGAAGGAAGTATTTATTTCTGTGGTTGTGTTGAATAATAAATTTCTTTTTATTTGTGAGATTTTAGACCAATCTGCTTTTATTTCGAATGCAGGATTGACTGATAGCCAAGCAAATCAAAATCAATTGATTTTAGATAATATCGAGGATTTGTACTTTTTGACTGATGTTAATGGAAAATTGCAATTAGTATCTCGTAATGTAGAAGAATTTACTGGATGGTCAGAGTAAGAGTTAATCGATCAGGAAATTACTAAATTATATTTTGATCCGAGCGAGCATAAAGAATTGGAATTAGTTTTAGCTGAGGACAAAAAAGTAGTTGACTACGAGATTAAATTAAAAAATAAATATGGTATTAGATACTACGGTTCGCTATCTGCTCGGTATCTGATTGATTCAGAACAGAATTATATCGGTATTAGCGGCACAATGCGTGATATTACATTTAGAAAAGAAGTAGATAATATCATAGATGATAGCAGAAAACGCTATCAACTGTTGGCAGAAAATATTTTTGATGTGATTTGGGTAATAGATATTGAAGATTATCGGATGCAATATGTAAGCCCTTCGATAATAAATATGACCGGTTACAGTGTAGAAGAAACAATGATTCACAATATGGGCGAATTGCTTACCCCAGAATCTTTTGAATTGCTTCAAAGAGCAGTAACTCAACGTCTTGAAATGTATTACAAAGGCGACAGCTCAGAAGATAGCAAAGTCTATGAATGGCAGCAATTATGCTTAGACGGATCAATTATTTGGGTAGAAGCAACTCTGACATTTATTGAAGATTATGAAGTTAGCGGTATTAATTTGATATGCGTTTCTAGAAATATTGAGCAACGCAAAGCTATCGAAAAACAAATTCAAGAGAATACGGCTCAATTGGAAATTACTAATTCCACTAAAGATAAGTTCTTCTCGATAATTGCTCACGATTTAAAGAATCCACTCAGCGGGTTTAGAGATATTGCATCAATGCTTTATGATAACTATGATTCATTCGAGGAAGACAAACGCAAAGAGTGTATTCTAATGATTAAGAATTCCTCCACCAGCTTGTTCGCATTATTAGAGAATTTATTGGAGTGGAGTCGTTCGCAGCGTGGTCTTATTCAATTTAGTCCAGAAGAAACAAATCTATTCTTTATTGCTCATAATTGCGTTGAACTCTTAGGTTTAAGTGCTGATAAAAAAGGCATTATGCTGCAAAATAACGTCCCAATCTTTGCAAATATCGTTGCTGATACGAATCTGCTTACCACGGTAATAAGAAATTTAATGTCCAATTCAATTAAATTTACTCCGCAAGGAGGAATAATAGAAATTGGAGTGGCTGACAGCGACGAAGTAGATGCCGAAAATTATACTACGGTATTTATTCGCGATAATGGAGTCGGTATGACGAATGATATGATGGATAAAATATTCAGAATTGATAAAAATACCACAAGTAAAGGAACTGCCGGAGAACCCGGAAGCGGATTGGGATTGATTCTCTGTAAAGAATTTGTTGAAAAGCATAATGGAAAAATTTGGGCTGAAAGCGAAGTAGGCAAAGGAACTACGTTTTATTTTAAATTACCAAAGTAAATAATTCTAGAATACTGGTTTTCCAAAATTGGCATCTGTCAATATTAATAGATGCCTGAAATAATTCTGTTCATTAAGTTGTTAAATACAATTATGGACGTAAACATTGATTATCACTATTATTTGTTCGCAATAATTCGAAGTTATAATATTCTGCACTTGGCTGATAATATTCAGAATAATTGCAGAAATATTATCTCACTTATGTAAAACTCCCAATATACTAACCCATAAATAAAGCTATAATTGAATTTAATAAGCCTGTTTAAATATATGGGATAAATCGCAACCTCCATATATATAGGTATATTGAGAATAATATTTTCACTGTACCGACAACTCGATTCTAATAATATTCACCGCTTAAATCTTTGTGGCACATTCCTTGTAATACCTCTAACTTGATTGAAGAATTATAAGAAATAAAATGAGCGACAACAAATACATATTAGTGCTATTAAGCATAGTTTCGATTATGCTTTTATTCGGCACACAGAAGTCATATTCGCAGGGCGGAATCGGGGCAAATACTCCGATACCGAAATTGTCTATTAATATCGATAAGACCGATAAAGCTGCGGACAATGTGTTAACCCTTCAAATTTTGATAGTGATGACGGTGCTAACCTTGGCTCCGTCTATTCTCATTATGATGACATGCTTCACCAGAATTATTATTGTGTTTCACTTTCTGAAGCAGGC
>CAZIIZ010000474.1:0-3189 GCA_964539225.1 uncultured Hyphomicrobiales bacterium
GGAAACCCTTCTTAGGGTTCAGCGTAGCTAATCTAAGTCTTTGAGATTTAGTAATGTTCTGTTTCGTCTTCGTGAATGGTGTTGTTTGAGATTCCGGTATTTAGCTACGCTGAATCGTAAGAACGATTTGCTCGAAGACTCACAAAACCGGAATGACAGTATTCATCGGTATTGCCAGAGATGTCATTCCTGTGGAGCGAGTCTTCGAGCGGATACAGGAAACCCTTCTTAGGGTTCAGCGTAGCTAATCTAAGTCTTTGAGATTTAGTAATGTTCTGTTTCGTCTTCGTGAATGGTGTTGTTTGAGATTCCGGTATTTAGCTACTCTGAATCGTCAGAACGATTTAGTGTCGCTAAATACTGAAATGACACTATTTATCCGTAAATCCGAAGATGTGTATAATGGTTAGCAAATTAGGAAAACATTATTCCACTGAATATTTACCGAATTTATACATAAACAGTTCGTCCTGGTCTTTATTGATTTTCAGTTCTAAATAAATTCCTTCGTCCTTGTCTTCACGCATAATAATTTCAGCAAGAGAATAGATTTGCGAGATTAATTGCATATCGGTATATGGAAGCATTAGTTTCGTATATTTCACATTTTCGTCATATCTGCTTTGCATTAATTCCAGTAGGGTAGAGATATTATGCACCTTTTTAGCAGAGATCAGGATACTGTCCGGATAATCGGCTTTGATAGCGTTCAGCATCTCGAAATCATCAATTTTATCTATCTTATTTAAAGCCAAAATTACTGGTTTGTCGAGTATTTTCAAACTCTCTAATGTCTGCTCTACTACTTTAATTTGGTCTTTATACATTTTATGGCTTATGTCGGCGACGTGAATGATTACATCGGCATCAGCTACTTCTGCTAAGGTCGAACGGAATGAAGCTACCAAATGATGCGGCAACTTACGAATGAACCCTACAGTATCCGATAATACAGCTTTCTGACCGCTTGGTAGCGGCAAAGCACGAATAGTAGTGTCTAAAGTCGCAAATAGTTTATTCTCGACGTAACAGCCGGAATCCGTCAGTGCATTCATCAAAGTTGATTTACCTGCGTTGGTATATCCAACTAAAGCAAATTTAGGCATATTAATTCTATTTTTGCGTTGCTGTTCTTTATGAGTAGAAATTTCTTTCAAATCTTCCTGCAACTTCAAAATTCGGACTTTAATTAATCTTCTATCGGTTTCAATTTGAGTTTCGCCCGGTCCTTTAGTACCGATACCGCCCAATTGTTTGGATAAATGCGTCCACATTCTAGTTAATCGAGGCAATAAATACTGCAATTGAGCTAATTCTACTTGAGTTTTGGCTTCGAGAGAGCGTGCATGCTTAGCAAATATGTCAAGTATCAATCCGCTTCTGTCAATTACTTTGATTGCCCACTCTTTTTCTAAATTACGAACTTGTGCGGGAGTCAAGTCATCATCAAATATAACTAAATTGATAGCTTGATCTTGAATAGTTTCCTTTAATTCTTGAACCTTACCCGAACCAATAGCCGTCGAAGAACTTGGCTTGGCTAGCTCTTGATATGTTTTCTCGATAATATCAGCTCCGGCAGTGTCGGCTAATTCTTCCAACTCATCTAAATAATCGAAAATAAGCTCACGATTTGCACCTTTGCGGACTACAGCCACAGCTAAAGCCTTTTCTCTCTTTTCGGTTAAGTCGTGCATTTTGCCAATTTTACCGTCGTTTTTATCTTCTTGCATTATTTCGTCAGTCATTGATATTATCTCCTTTTATATATTTTCGATATTTGTGAATTAGAAGGTCCGACATCCCACATTTCTATTATTTATAGTTTGATTTTCAGTCTTACTCTTTTGCCATAAGCAATACCTGGTTTTTCTATCCAGCGATAAGATAAATAACTTATGGACACTAATAGAGGCGTAAGAAGCAAAATAATTGCAGAATATTTTTCTATAGGCAATGTTCTTGCATTTTCGACCCCGAAACCAAAATAAAAAGTAGTAAAAAGTACAATTCCATGGATCAAATAAACGCTATAGCTAATATCGCCCAAAAATTTCAAAGTATTATTGCGTAGTAATCCGAACATATCGTTGCCCAATGCTACTAACACAAATGCAGCGATTAATAAACACTTGCAAATAAAATACTCTGATGAATCATACTGCAAAGCTAATGGTATCAGTAGTAAAATCAAAATGCTATATTTGCGTTCGATTAAAATTTTACTTAATTCCGTTCTTCTCAACAAATAAGCAGCGACAGCTCCTCCGATAAAGGATTGAGTAATATTTAGATGAAACAGAGTAATCCCGTGACCGCTGAAATATATTATCAAAAACAAGGCACTAGTAATCAATATTTTCTTGCTTGGTTTGCGGTTCAATATCAGTAATGATATTAACGGCAGAGCCATATAAAAAACCCATTCGATAGCCAAGGACCAAACGACTCCTGCATTTATCCATCGAGTCCAATCGAATTGATTAATTACCACGTTTTTAATTACTAAGAAAGATAACCAAGAACCAATAGACATAACTAAGCTCGGAATACTATCTTTGATTTGCCAATTGCTTACTATCGTGACATATAATATTAGAATAGCAATCGTTGCATAATACAAAGGAGCTATTCTGAATATTCGAGACACAAAATAATTAGTCCAATTGAACTCTTTTTCTTTAGAATCCAAGAGCTTGCCAACAAACAGAAAAGCCGTTATCATAAAGAAAAATGAAACGCTCGTACTACCAAATTGATTGAATAAATTAGACTGAGGCACATCCCAAGCTCCGGTATGCAACAACTGATGCCAAACGCTCGAATGATGAACAAATACGCCAATAGCCAGAAAACCTCTAAAACCATCAATGGTTTCGCTTCGACCGACAGTATCGACTCTATGCTTGACAATTCTGTTCAACAAATAAGCAGTAATAAAAGCAATAATATATATTAACACTGCAAATAAAGGGTTAAGCGGATTCAAAATGAACATAAATATTCTAAGTTTAATATATTAATCAATAATTTTCAAATATCTCAGAATATCATAAGTCAAGTCAATTCGTTCTTGAGTTAGCAATCCTTCTTTAGGAATTTTTGCGTCAATATTAAGAGCGTAAAAATAGACTTTCTTGTCTCTTTCGACATAGCCTATATACCAGCCATATAATTTATCCAGCACTG
>CAZIIZ010000475.1:0-3181 GCA_964539225.1 uncultured Hyphomicrobiales bacterium
TATTGTAACTTCGGTATAATCCTTAGGATTGACCAACATCTCGCAAGGAGCTGTTTTACCGTCTTCTAACTCTACGCCTTCAGTAATAGCTATAGCGTGTTTCAAATCCATTGGTCTATCCAAACCTACTTGATATACTCTTTCTACTTGATACTTAGGGTGCATCAATCTATTCGCTAATTCTCCATCATTGGTCAATAGCAATACGCCAGTAGTATTTCTATCTAATCTGCCGACCGGAAAGATTCGCGATTGAGATTTCACCAAATCCATCACTGTTTTTCTACCTTGTTCGTCTTCAGTAGTAGTAATATAATCTTTTGGCTTGTTGAGCAAAAGATATTTATGACGGATAAAATATGTGATTGGATCGCCGTTTACTGTAACGTTCGAATCCGGTTCAACTTTAGTGCCTAAGTCAATGATAATTCGTCCGTTGACTTTCACTACGCCCTGAGCAATTAATTCATCAGCTTTTCTGCGAGAGCAATAGCCCGCATCAGCTATGTATTTATTCAATCGAATCAGTTTGGATACTTCTTCGTTTTTGGTTTTTTTTGTTTTCATTTTGCTTGATTATTTCTTCTATATTTGGAATTTCTTAAAATCAATTTTTTTATATTCGTCTATTGTCATTAATATTAGAATTTACGACTTTAATTAGACGTAAATTTAATATTATTATTTTTGACAATATTTAATAATTGAGCAAATTTACAATGAAAAGAATAATTGAACTGATTTTAAATCCTTTTTCTGTGTTTTTATCCCTATTTTCCAACAATTACGAAATGGCTATCGCTCGGAAATATATTTTCCAATTCCGCAGGGAATTCAGCTTTATATCTATTATCACATTTATTTCATTTATTGGGATTACTCTTGGCATTGCCGCATTAATTGTAGTGATTTCGATATTTAATGGTTTTAGAGATTTCGCTATGGATCAGCTAATCAGCTTCGATCCGCATATTCGAGTAATTTCTGAATCAGACTCCATAAGCAATAAGGTGTCGGCATACTTAGATAAAAATCAATCTTTACTAAAATATTCACCCGCTGTTCAAGGCAAAATAATACTAAAAAATCGAGGTGCTTTGCAAGTCGGAGTTTTGAACGCATTAGATACTGGGAAAATCAAATTAGTATCGGGCATAAAAGATAAAATTGTAGCCGGTCAGTTTAATATTAATTATTCTGAAATTCCGCATATTGTACTCGGAGTCGGCTTGTCAGAAAAAATATCAGCTATGCCCGGCGACACAATTTACGCATTATCGCCGGATTTAATCGAGCAATCAGTAAAGTCCTTAAACCGCAATCCAGAAATTCCAATAATAGTGTCCGGAATATTTTTATCCTATTCTAAGGAATACGACGAATCAGTAGCATTTGCTTCTATTGAATTCGGGCGTGAGTTATTTTTCAAATCCAATCCTGAGAAATCCTATTTCGACATTCGATTGAACGACTTCAGTCAATGCGATGAATTCGCAGATAAATTAAAAAACGAATTTAAGCAAACCGAAGTATTGACTTGGTACGATTTGCATAGCGATATGTTCAATATTATGAAATTAGAGCGATTAATGGTGTTCGTGGTATTATCCTTGATTATCGTAATAGCTGTATTCAATTTATTAGCATCGATGACTATGAGCGTAATCGAAAAGCAGCGAGATATTGCAGTATTGAAATCAATGGGAGCGGACGACAAATCAATTCGCAAGATATTCCTAATTTCTGGAGCATATATAGGACTTTTGGCTGTGTATTGGGGTACAATTTTGGGACTTGGATTTTGCTACGGTCAAATTCATTTTAATTGGTTTCACTTAGATACTTCAAAATATCTGATTAACGGCATTCCTATATCAATTGATTATCTTAATGTTTTATTTATTGATATTTTTGCTGTATTTTTGTCTTTCGTTTCTACGATAATTCCGGCGAAATATGCCGGAAAACAGAACATTGTAAACTTTTTAAAGAATAATTAATACAAGGACTTCGCTATGGAATTTAAAGAATATACTCAATACTTGCTCCAAATCACTGAAACACGTTTACCGGAATTAATCCCAAATTTTCCGCCAAATGAAATTTACGAGCCGTTCAGATATATTATGGAAGGCGGAGGCAAGAGAATTCGTCCGATATTAACAATGTTAGCTTGCGGAGCTGTTTCCGGCGAATGCGAGAAAGCCTTAGATGCCGCTTGTTCTATCGAAATATTGCACAATTTCACTTTAGTTCACGACGACATTATGGATAATTCTCCGATTCGCCGTGGCAAAGAGACTATCCACCGTAAATGGGATTCAGCAGTAGCCATATTATCTGGCGATGCTATGGTGGGATATTCATACAGAATTATGAATGCTTATAACACTCAAAACAATTATCCTCGCATCATCGAAGCGTTAAACACTTCATTGATAGAAGTATGCGAAGGTCAGGCTTACGATATGCAATTTAATTCCAATCAAGAAGTAGCCTTGGAAGACTATATTTTAATGATTAGCAAAAAGACCTCTGCCCTACTTCAGGGATGTGCTATCCTTGGTGGGTTAGTTGGCTCTGCGACCGATGAACAAATAAAAGCTCTAAACGATTATGCTTATTCATTGGGCATAGCATTCCAGATTCAAGACGATTTGCTCGACATTACTGCCGATCAAGCAAAATTCGGTAAGCAAATCGGTCAAGATATTCTCGAAGGCAAAAAAACATTCCTTATCCTAAAAGCCAAAGAATTAGCTTCCGACAATACGGATTTGGATTTGATAAATCAATATTTTACCAATAACGGTTTAGCGGCATCGCAAGTGCCGGAAATGAAACAATTATTTATCAAACTCGGTATATTCGAAATTGCTCAAACTGAAATAGAACGTCAGCTCGCTTTAGCGGAATCGGCAATCAAATCTATAGAACAAAATGCTTATACTGCGATGCTTTTAGCATTATCGCAATCGTTGAATAAAAGAAGTTTCTAATCAAAACATTATATCAAGGTAATATTATGGCTTATTTATTAGTTAATCAAAATTATAAGAACCACTATCCGAATGATGATTTATGGAGTATCATCGACAATGCGATAGCTGAAGATAAATTAACCGAACTCGTAATTGTAGTGCCTACTTCTAAATTAGTAAGGCACTACAAATCGAGAATC
>CAZIIZ010000476.1:0-3180 GCA_964539225.1 uncultured Hyphomicrobiales bacterium
CAACAAGCAATAGACAGGATTATACTCAATTCTTCCGGTTTGCGAGCGAGCCCAAGTGAGCAAATTCTCTAATAATAAGTATAATTGTTTACTTGATTTATGGATTTCTGCAGAAAATTCATAAACTTCTTCATTACTTAACTGGTATTCAGGATTCGCCATTATTTCAGTAGAGCTAATCAGCACTGAAAGTGGATTTCTTAAATCATGAGCAATAATTGAGAAGAATTTATCTTTTGTAGCATTTAATTCCTGAAGTTCTAAATTATATTTTTTAATTTTCTCAGTACTGTTTTTATTTTCAGTAATATCGACCATTACCGAAACAATATGAGAAAACGAACCATCATCGTTTTTCAATGGAGCAATAGAAGCATATTCCCAAAATAATTCACCATTTTTCTTTTTATTACAAATCTCGCCAGTCCATTCCATGCCTTGCAAAATAGTACTCCACATTTCCGAGAAAAAATCTTGTTTATGGAAACTTGAATTCAGTAAATTCGAGGATTTACCTTGAGCTTCGTCTAAACGATAGCCACTAATATCGGTAAAAGCAGGATTGACATATTCAATTAATCCGACCTTGTCTGTAATCATTACCATTGCTGGCGAACTGCTCACAGCTTGGAAAAACATTCTGAAATTTTCTTCGGCTATACGCCTGCGTTCTAATTCTAATTTGAGTTTGTTGTTTTGTTCGATAATTATATCTTTAGACTTTTTCAGTTCTAAATGCACATTAATTCGGGCTACTAATTCTTGTTGGTCAAATGGTTTAGCTATATAATCCGCCGCACCGGCTTTTAAACCGGTTAGAATATCTTTTTTATTCCCCAAAGCTGTTAAAAATATTATTGGTATATCGCAAAACTTACTGCTTTCTTTGAATTTCCGGCATAACTCTATCCCCGACATACCTGGCATCATAATGTCAAGCAAAATAATATCAGGAATATCCTTATTGGCAAATTGCCAAGCTTCGAAGGCATTTGTAGCAGAAGCTACGGTTAATTCTGTTCCTTTTAGGAACTCAGTAATCAATTTCAACTGTAAGCTATTATCTTCAACTAAGAGTACACGCATTATAATATTCTTTTCGATTTTTAATAAATTCCAACATAACGCAAATAAGTAATGCAAAATTACAAATATTATTATTGGCGAACTAATTTTATTTTGCACTAAAGTCCTTATTGTCGCTGCAAATAGTATTATATTGCAGTATTCAACCGCAATGCAATACAAAACGATTCAGCCTCAATTCAATAAGTTTGAAATGAGGCTGAATTAGTATCAATTGATTGATTTTTATCTATTTAATTTCCATCAATACTTGAACACTTCCATTAGCTTTCCCGGCGGTAACGTAACCAATTGCTCCAGGAATAGAAGCTACTTTACTCAGCATATCTTCATCATTAGCAACCGGAGTCGGCGGGTTTCCTTCGCCGCTTAACTTCACTCTTAGCCAAAGTTGAGCTAAATTTGCGGCCGATTGACCAACGGCTTTGCATAAATCTTCTTTAGCAGAACCAGTTTTTTGGTCACAAACTACAATTTTGCTACCATTAGCCCATTGTTTCGAATCCAAAGTAAATATGTTTTTTAATTTGGCTTTATTAATGGTACCCTCTTTAACTGACTTATTCGCAATTATTTGAATTTGCGAGTAAGAATTTGCTGTAAACGCAAGCATTGCGACTATCATCAACGAATAGAATTTTAAACTTTTCATTATCTTTTTCCTTTTGATAAATTAATTAAAACGCAACACTTGTGGCAACCATTAAACCATTGTGCGAAAATTTCAATAAATTATTATCTGCTGTATTGTTGAAGTACTGAGCTTTAAATGTTACATTCTGGAGTGGAGAATATCCAACTCCACCGGAAATTGATTTCAACCCTTCGTAAGTATTATAGCTTAATTTATCTTGGAAATAATTGTACATTCCATAAACAAATAACTCATCAGTAAGTGCATATTTAAGAGACACAAAATAAAATAATTTATCAGCTTCATCGCCCACAATGCCCTTAGTTGCTGTTGAAGTAGCTTTCAATACTTTTTTATTATCATCTGTCAAACCAAGAGTTGTCATAATCATTTCGCCTGTTAACGTAAATCCAAATTGACTAACATTGAAATCTACTCCCAATTTCGTTCTAACGACATTGTCAAAGTCCAATTTAACAACCGATTTGTTGCTTGTGTCTGCCGGACCATAATACTGAACAAAATTGTTCATATTTTTCATATCTCTCGCAAGAGACACGCCAACCTTCAGTGAATTATATCTTGCACCGATTCTGCCCCCAAATGCTGCAAAATCATTTTTCTGATTCATACCATTCACAGCCATAATATCAGTTTTTACATCTTCAGAAGTAATATAGTTGGATTCGACATTGCCAAAATAGGCAGCATAATCTAATTTCACTTCGTCAAATGGAATGAAACCCTCTACTTGAGCGAATGCTTTCCCAGGTAAGAAATCGCTTTGATCAATAATTGATTCGACGATTGTTTCATACACGATTGGGCGAAAAGCATAAGGTAAAAGCGGAGTTTTTTCGTAAATTTCATATAAGTTATTAAACTTAGGAACGAACATACCAATTTTACCAACTAAATTATCGTTTAATTGATAGCGTAAGAAAGCTTCTTTGAGACCGAAACTGCCCCACCCCTTAGAGCTGGAATAATTATTTGTAAATTCTAAATTTACAAAGCCTGAGAACTGTTCATTGAATTCATTTCTCATCAATAGATTTGCTTGTTGCAATTGATATGAAGTATATGCTTCTTTAACCAATCTATCGGACGGAAGTCCAAATTTAGTGGTCTTAAAAGTGTATTCATTGTCTAAATGCAAAGCACTTGCCTGAAAAAACCCATAAATACTTAATCCTTCTTGAGCGTAAACCGAACCGCCCATAATAATCAAAGCTATTGCTGCTTTTAAAATTGGTTTAAACAATCTCATATTCCCTCCGATTGTAAAATAAATAAGAAAAACAATTACCTTGCAAATATATATTATTTATAACAACAATGCAAGTAATATTAGGAATTTTTTCTCAAATACATCTCATACCTGAATATTATTCATTTTTCTCCCAAATGCTAACCATTATACACATCTTCGGCAATACCGATGAATACTGTCATTCCGG
>CAZIIZ010000477.1:0-3175 GCA_964539225.1 uncultured Hyphomicrobiales bacterium
AGATAGAATTGTCTTCAGACGATAAACGTATGTTATGGGTGCCGCCTGGGTTTGCTAATGGATTTTACGCAGAAATGGGACCTGTGGAAGTTCAGTACAAATGTACTGAATTCTGGGATCCACAATCTGAAGTTACTATTCGTTATGACGATCCTGAAATTGGAATTGTTTGGGAAATTGAAAAACCAAGAGTTTCGCCTAAAGATTTAGCCGGTATTTCATTTGCTCAATGGAAAGAAGCAGATTACGGTAGATTCTTAATTTAATCGAATTAAAAGTAAAAATAAACAGCCGTTCAAAATATAAATTTGAACGGCTGTTTTAGTATTTTAGCTAAAATATTAAGCTAATTTCTTGCGAGGAGCTTTAGAAAGCTCGATGAACATTTTAGTTACTTCTTCTACTGACATCGAACCAATATCGCCCTTAGTATGCTCACGAACGGAAACAGTACCATTTTCTTCTTCCTTGCCGCCTACAATTAAAGCGAATGGAATTTTCATTTGCTCTGATTCGGCAATCTTGCGATTTACCTTCTCAGCTCTGTAATCAGTTTCTACTCGGATATTATGCTCACGTAAAGTTTGTGCGATGGTTTCAGCATAATCTTTAGTCTTGTCAGAAATTGGCATAACCGTTACTTGTACAGGAGCTATCCAGAATGGGAAGTTTCCTGCATAATGTTCAATTAGAATAGCCACGAAACGTTCCATAGAGCCAAATGGAGCTCTGTGAATCATTACTGGACGGTGAGGCTGGTTGTCCGCTCCGATGTATTCTAATTCAAAGCGTTCAGGCAAGTTGTAATCCACTTGGATAGTGCCTAATTGCCATTTTCTGCCTAAGGCATCTCGCACCATAAAGTCAAGTTTAGGTCCGTAGAAAGCGGCTTCGCCAAGCTCAATAGTGGTATTCATACCTTTTTCTTGAGTGGCTTCAATAATTGCAGATTCAGCTTTTTCCCATACTTCGTCGCTACCGATATATTTTTCTTTATTTTCAGGATCACGCAACGAAATCTGAGCGATGAAATTCTCAAATCCCAAGGTACCGAACACAATCATAACGATGTCGATTACTTTCTTGAACTCTTCTTTCAATTGGTCAGGAGTACAGAATAAGTGAGCGTCATCTTGAGTAAATCCGCGAACGCGTGTTAGTCCGTGCAATTCACCGCTCTGCTCGTAGCGATAAACTGTGCCGAATTCAGCTAAACGCAATGGCAATTCTTTGTATGAACGTGGTTTCGCATTGAAAATCTCGCAGTGGTGCGGGCAATTCATCGGTTTCAGTAGGAATTCTTCGCCTTCGCAAGGAGTATGAATCGGTTGGAATGAATCCTGACCGTATTTAGCATAATGCCCGGAAGTAACGTACAATTCTTTTTGCCCGATATGCGGAGTGATAACGCTCTGATAGCCATATTCTTTCTGAATTTGACGCATAAATTCTTCTAATTTCTCACGCAAAACTGTACCTTTTGGTAACCAAAGCGGTAAGCCTAGACCAACTTTTGCTGAGAATGCAAATAATTCTAATTCCTTGCCTAATTTGCGATGGTCGCGTTTTTTAGCTTCTTCGAGCATAGTAATATATTCTTCTAACATTTTCTTTTTAGGATAGGCAATACCATAGATACGAGTCATCATATTGCGAGTGGCATCGCCCTTCCAGTATGCACCGGAAATATTAGTCAATTTGATAAATTTCAGCATACCGGTATTCGGTACGTGCGATCCACGGCAAAGATCAGTGAAATTGCCTTGTTTGTACAAAGTAATTTGTTGGTCTTTTAATCCTTCTAATAACTCAATTTTGTAGCCATCGCCTACTTCATTGAAGAATTTTACGGCATCGTCCCAGCAAATTTCTTCACGTTTGTACTCATTGCCGGCTTTGATTAATTCTTGCATTTTAGATTCAATTGCAGGAAAATCATCGCTGGAAATTTTCACGCCTTCAGGCAATTCAATATCGTAATAGAAACCGGCTTCTAAAGCTGGTCCTACGCCGAATTTTGAACCTGGATAAAGGGCTGAAATAGCTTCAGCCATTAAGTGTGCGGAAGAGTGCCAGAAAATATTTTTTCCCTCAGGGCTGTCGAAAGTTAATATATTAATCGCTGCATCTTCATTGATTGGGCGAGATAAATCATATTGCTTACCATTTACTAAAATTCCTACTGCCTCGCGAGCCAAGCCTTGAGAAATCGACTGAGCGATTTCCATTCCGCTTGTACCTTCGGCGTATTCCTTAACGTCTCCGTTTGGAAGTGTAATTTTCATTAAATTTTCTCCGTTTATATTTTATTAATTATACTTCGTACTTATTTTTTCACTTAGATAGTAATAACCGCATATAACGATTCATAGAAACGCAAATTTACGACAAATATTTGTATTTTTTTATATATAACAAAAAAATATCTTGATTTTATTCGTGTAATTTACTAATTTGTATATACTTGTTTGTGCAATTAGACGAGTACTAATATGAAAAAAATGATTATACTAATTGTCTTTATGTCTATCTGCATTATTAGCATTCTAAATGCAGAAATTATCATTAATGAAATCCAGCCGGCTCCGCTATCTCCCGAACCGGAATGGATAGAACTCTATAATTATTCCGAGCATACTATAAGCTATGATACGCTATATATACAAGATGCTACTTCGGCTAAACCATTCATTTCGATTAGTTTAGAGCCTCAGCAATTCGCAGTTGTTAGCAAGGATACTAACGCTCTGAAAGCAAAGCGAAATATTCCGAATGGTGCTAAATTGATTTATTGCAAATTAGCGACTCTGAATAATACCACAGATCACGTTACATTGAGAAATTCAAATTTCACTACCTTGGATTCTTTTTATTTCGATTTAAAATTGGGTAAAAAGGGTATCAGTTTTGAGCGAGTTTTGCCGACTTTATCTGCAAATTCTCCGAATAATTATGCTGCAAGTATTGCTAAAGATTCTGCTACTTGCGGCTCGAAAAATTCAATTTCGCCTGCGGATAAGGATTTAGCTATTACGGAATTTTTGCGATCTGGCGATAAATTAATAGCAATGATTAAAAATCTTGGGGCTTGGGAGATTCCGAATTCCGGAATTATTATTTCAACCAAGCTATTGGACGAAAATAGTTTTCAAGAATTTGGCATTTATGCCGTGCA
>CAZIIZ010000478.1:0-3170 GCA_964539225.1 uncultured Hyphomicrobiales bacterium
CCGGCTCAACTCTGAAGCCTGCTCTCTACGGTTTGGGCTTAGATTTAGGCATCATCACTCCTAAAACTATTTTATTCGACATTCCTACAGATTTCGGCGGATATATGCCCGAAAATTTTAGTACCAAATTTAACGGAGCAGTTACTGCTGAATTTGCTTTATATAATTCGTTGAATATTCCGCCGATAAAGCTATTGCAGAAAATCGGAATCGAGAAGTTCAAGTCATTGCTCAAGAATGCCGGATTTGCGTCCATGAGCAAGCGTAGCAAGCAATTAGGGCTATCCATGATACTTGGAGCTTGCGAAACAAATGCCGAAGAGCTAATCGCATTGTATTCGGCTTTCGCAAATTCAGGTATGAAACACAATATTCGTTTTACAGATTCGGATAGAACGGATTCGGTAAGTGTGTGTTCGCCGTCGGCTGCGTATTTAATTTCTAAAATGCTCTCTACTCAATCAGACAGAATTGAGAATCAAATGCTGAAAATGAAAAGAGTCGAAATTCCGGATATTAGTTGGAAAACGGGAACATCTTTTGGAAAACGAGATGCATGGGCGATAGGATTTAATAATCGCTATACAATCCTGGTATGGTGCGGAAATTTTGACGGTAAGGGCAGTCCGTCTTTGGTCGGCGGAGAGGTCGCTTTGCCAATATTGTTTGAAGCTTTTAAATTAGTTAAGCCGACGAATTATATCCTGAAACAGCCTAAGGAAATTGAAATTCGTGAGATATGCAAAGAATCAGGATTAATGCCGAACGGAAATTGTACGAATATTGAAACGGATTATGCGATAAAGCGAGTAACTTTGCCCAACAAATGCGAATTGCATAATGTTCATTATATTTCGCCTGATTCGACAGTGGAATATTGCTCTGCCTGCTTGCCGGCTTCGAATTATATTAAAGCGGTTTTCACAGACTATCCGGCTGAATATATTGCCTGGGCGAATCTGAACTCAAAAACAATCAATCAAGTGCCTACTCATAATTTGCTTTGTACTGCAAAGTTCTCAGCCGAACAGCCACAAATAATTTCACCGTCTGAGAATTTCGTGTATTATATCGAACGAGATGCCGGGCAAGAAATTTGTTTGCAAAGTATTGTTACCGATAAGAATTCAATGATGTATTGGTATATCGACAATCAACTTTACGGTAAATCTCATTCTGCTGAGAAAATATTCTTTACTCCCGAAAATGATGAATACCTGATTAAGTGCATCAGTCGGCGTGGAGGAGAAACTGAAATCAAAATTAAAATTGTTTATTATTGAAAATATTGTCATAAAATTGAGCGATTAATGACTTAATATATCGAAGAATATTGAAAGTCAGGGCGTAATGGTGTGAATCTAATTCAATTGTTTGTTATTTCGCAAATTATTTCTTAATTTTGCCGTTTAAAAGTATAAAAATTTGAATAATAATAAATTTAATTGGAAAAGAGCAATGGCTGAGAAAAAAAAATACGCACTTATCCTCGGAGCTTCAAGCGGTTTTGGCGAAGCTATTTCTAAGGAATTAGCTTCAAAGGGCGTTAATATATACGGCGTTCACATGGATATGGGAGCCGGAAAGAAAAAAGCAGAAGAAATTCGGGATTCACTCTTAGAAATGGGAGTAGAAGTCAAGTTTTTTAATACTAATGCTGCCGATGATACCAAACGTAAGGATGTAATCCAAACTATCAAAGAAGATTTAGCATCGAATGGTGGCGAGCTTAAAGTATTAGTTCACTCCTTGGCTTTTGGGTCGATGACTTATTTCTTTAATAAAGAAAATCCGGAAACTATGATTACTCGTAAGCAAATTGAAATGACTCTTGATGTTATGGCGACAAGTTTAGTATATTGGACTCAGGATTTGTTTACTAATGATTTATTAAAAGAAAATGCAAGAATATTTGCAATGACTTCCATCGGTTCTACTAGAATTATGCCTCATTATGGTGCTGTTTCAGCTGCAAAAGCTGCATTAGAATCATATATCAGACAAATTGCAGTAGAATTAGCTCCTTACAAAATTACGGCAAATGCTCTATTAGCCGGAGTAACTGATACTCCTGCTGCTAGAAAAATTCCTGGATTCGAGCCGATGTTATTAGAAGCTAAAAAACTTAATCCTTCGAATAGAAACACTCACACTTTTGACATAGCAAAAGCTATTTCAATGTTGATGAGCGAAGATTCTTATTGGATCACCGGACAGACTATTCAAGTCGATGGCGGCGAAGGTATTATTAATATTTTTGGATAATCTGATTTAATAGTCTGTTGGGAAAAAGCAAGAAAAATAGTCATTCAGAGGTTTTAAAGAAAACAGCGTTTTCACTAAAAGAAAATGACAATGTACGGCTTTGAATATAAATAATAATTTAGTCATTCTGAGCGTAGCGAAGAATCCATTCTTCCGTAACTTACTGGTATTATTGGATACTTCGCTTCGCTCAGTATGACGATATTATCTTTACTTTGTCTGTGTGAACGGTTTCTACGAGTATCTGTGTCATTCAGAGCGTAACGAATTATTCATAATATCAGCAAGTTACAGAAGATTAGATTCTTCACTTCGTTTAGAATGACCATGTAGCGATTGATACGATTTCAACGCACTATTAATTGAATATCAAAATTTGAAAAGCGAATCGGAAAATAATTAAAGCATTCTTTCGTTTCGCTTTTCTGTATTTTTTACTTAGTATGTTTATCATTTCACGGAATATATGCAAGCGATAGATATATCAATAGTTATTGTGAATTACAATGTTAAAGATTTTCTTTATCAATGCTTGCTATCTATACGCTCCGCAGTCGAAGGTCTATCGGTAGAAACAATTGTGATTGATAATGATTCTCAAGATAATTCTGTTGCAATCCTTGCCCCATTATTCCCCGAAGTTATTTTTAAAACATTGCCGGAAAATATTGGATTTGGCAAAGCAAATAACCTCGGTTTCTCGATGGCTACCGGAAAGTATATATTAATACTTAATCCCGATACTATCCTCCAAGAAGACACACTGAAAACTATGATGGATTATATGGAAAGCAATCCCGAAGTTGGTATTGCCGGGTGTAAGGTTTTGAATGCCGATGGCACTTTTCAATTGCCCTGCCGACGTGGATTTCCGACTCCTTGGGCTGCATTTTGCAAGCTATTCG
>CAZIIZ010000479.1:0-3157 GCA_964539225.1 uncultured Hyphomicrobiales bacterium
GAATGACATGAAAAACATGTATAATGAGAAAAGAAATAGATTCCTGCATACGTTCGAAGACTCACTTCGCAGGAATGACATGAAAAACATGTATAATGAGAAAAGAAATAGATTCCTGCATACGTTCCGAGACTTATTTCGCAGGAATGACAAGGAAATTGAAATAGAGAAAAGTTTAATCCTGCAACCACTTCGCTGAATCGTAAAAACGATTTCGCAGGAATGAAAAGAATTGAAATAGATAAGAGAAAACGATTTTAACTAACATAAATTTATTTAACGTAGGCGCTTCATAGATGTTTATATGAATTTTGAAAAAATAGCGCGTAATTATTGGAAGGAAACACAATGGAAGGCAATTTAATTATTATTATTATTGGGATAATTCTTTCTATTGCTGGTTTCGCTGTATCGTACTTTATCGGTGGTAAAATGGCTAATCAGAAGATTAGCGAAGCAGAACAAAATGCAAAAATATTACTTAAAGATGCAGAAAAAGAAGCCGCAAGTCTAAAGAAAGAAAAACTCCTCGAAGTAAAAGAAGAATGGCACAAAAAGAAACAAGACTTCGAGAATGAAACTCAACAAAGAAAATTAAAAATGCAACAAGCCGAGAAAGATCGAAGATCAAAAACTGACTCGGTAGAATCAAGAGCTGAAAAGCAAGAGAAAAAAGAAAAACAACTGACTGCTTTAGAAGAAGATTTGAAAAAAAGAGAAACTGAAGTAAAAGTAAGATTTGAAGAAGCAGATAAAGCCGCTAAAGCCCAAATGACTACTCTCGAAAAAATTAGCGGAATGACTAAAGAAGAAGCAAAAAAGAGCCTATTCGACTCGTTTATAAATGAAGCAAAGCAAGATGCTCTGCAGATGATGAAGCAAATTCGCGACGAAGCTAAATTAAATTCTCAAAAAGAAGCTCGCAATATTATTATTGATGCTATTCAGAGAACTGCTTCCGATCATAGCGTTGAAACTACTGTATCGGTAGTGAACTTAGACAGCGACGAAATGAAGGGCAGAATCATCGGTCGAGAAGGTAGAAATATACGTGCATTCGAATCTGCTACCGGTATCGACTTAATCATCGACGATACTCCTGAAGCTGTAGTAATCTCAGGATTCGATCCGTTCAGACGTGAAGTTGCAAAAAAAGCATTAGAAAAATTAATGTCCGACGGCAGAATTCACCCAGCTCGTATCGAAGAAGTTGTCGAAAAAACTCGTAAAGAACTCGATGAAGAAATCGTACGCATCGGCGAGAATACCGTTCTCGAAGTTGGCTTGCACAGCGTGCATCATGAAATTCTCCGATTAATCGGTAAGATGAAGTATCGCTCCAGCTACGGACAGAACTTATTGAATCACTCTATTGAAGTGTCGTATCTATCCGGCTTAATGGCTACTGAATTGGGCTTAGACCCAATGCTTGCTAAACGTGCCGGTTTATTCCACGATATAGGTAAATGCGTAGATCAGAATACAGAAGGTCCGCACGCATTAATCGGATTCGAAATTGCTAAGAAATACAAAGAACATAAATTGGTATGCAATGCCATAGGAGCTCACCACGAAGATATTGAAATGGAATCGCCTTATGCCGTGCTAGTGCAAGCCTCTGATAGTATCAGCGGTGCTAGACCGGGTGCAAGACGTGAATCATTAGAGAACTACGTGAAACGCCTTGAGAAACTTGAGACATTAGCCAATGGCTTCGACGGAGTGTCTAAAACTTTCGCTATCCAAGCCGGTAGAGAAATTCGTGTAATCGTCGAACCAGATAAAATTGATGACGTGTTCGCTGATAATATGGCGAACGAAATCGCTAAACGTATCGAAACAGAAATGGAATATCCGGGACAAATTAAAGTTACCGTTATTCGCGAGCGTCGTAGCGTAGCTTTGGCAAAATAGTTCTAACTTAAAATAATCGAAATAAAAATACAATCGGGATTCATCTTTTATGGTGAATCCCGATTGTCGTATATTGAGAACATTACAAACAATAATCATAATGGTTATAGAAATCGCTGGAATGACAAGAAAAGAATATTGATTAGCTACGCTGAATCAATCTTGTAAGATTAGTTTAGCCAGCTCAGACATTCTTAATCATCTTAAAGCAATAGATTTTATAATAAAGTGTGGCGAGAATATAATATTTACAGTATGAATGGAATTTATTGCAATAGATTACAATATAATCATTGAAATTATTTATGATGTTAACTATTGACACTTTGTTATATTTGCATTCTTGTTTTTTATTTACAATAATTTAAGGACTAAAAAATGGCGAATAATCAACCGGTTTCTGAAACAAAACTGATTGACATTACCGCAAATCCCGGACCATTAGGTTTAATGGGTTTTGCATTAACTACAGTATTATTAAATCTGCATAACGCCGGATTATTTCCGTTGGACGTGATGATTATGTCTATGGGAATATTCTATGGCGGATTAGCTCAGGTAATAGTAGGTATTTTAGAATGGAAGAAGAATAATATCTTCGGTATGGTTGCTTTCACTTCTTATGGGTTCTTCTGGATTTCCTTAGTTGGTATTTGGACATTACCGAAGTTAGGTTGGGGCGTTCCTCCGACTGAGTTGGCTATGGGATGCTATTTGACTATGTGGGCATTGCTTACTTTAGTATTATTTGTAGCATCATTAAAGACTAATAAAGCCTTGGCATTTGTGTTCTTTACGGTTTTAGCTTTATTCAGTTTATTGGCGTTGAAGGATTTCACCGGAGTTAAAGAGATTGGTACATTAGCCGGCTATACTGGCATTATTTGCGGTTTCTCTGCGTTCTACGTAGCGGCTGCTGAAATTCTCAATACTATGTACGATAAAGTTGTTTTGCCATTATGTCCGTTTAAAAAATAAACGAATATTCGAAGTTTACATAAAAAAGAAAACCTTCCTGAGATTAGCTCAAGGGAAGGTTTTCTTTTTATATAAAATATTGACCGTTGCCAAAGTTATTTATAGGGAATTCTAATAACAGTTCTTGAAAATAGAGTTAATCAAGTATAATCCATAAGATATGGTTAATACAAGTGGTACAGATTAGCTACGCTGAATCCGAAGACGGATTTCCTGCATCCACTCGAAGACTCGTTCCGCAGGAATGACAACCCTAAAAGATGTG
>CAZIIZ010000480.1:0-3152 GCA_964539225.1 uncultured Hyphomicrobiales bacterium
TCGAAAGTAACTTCTACTTGAGGAATACCTCTTTGTGCCGGCGGAATACCGTCCAAGTGGAATCTACCTAAGGAACGGTTATCGCGAGCCATTGGGCGTTCGCCTTGAAGAATGTGTACTTCCACCGATGTTTGGTTGTCGGAAGCGGTCGAGAATATTTCCGATTTACGAGTAGGAATCGTAGTATTCGATGTAATCATGTTGGTCATTACGCCGCCTAAGGTTTCGATACCTAAGGTTAACGGGGTAACGTCGAGCAATAAAATATCGCTAACGTCGCCGGCTAAAACGCCGCCCTGAATAGCCGCGCCAACCGCTACCACTTCGTCGGGATTTACGCCTTTTGAAGGTTCTTTGCCGAAGAAGTTTTTAACTAATTCTTGAATTTTAGGAATACGAGTAGAGCCGCCAACCAAGATAACTTCGTCGATTTGATTAGGAGTTAATTTAGCGTCGCTTAAAGCTCTTTCGCAAGGGCCTAAAGTTTTTTCGAATAAATCGCCGCAAATGCTCTCGAATTTAGCACGAGTGATATTTACGTTTAAATGCTTAGGACCTTCAGCAGTAGCTGTAATAAATGGTAAGTTTACATCTGTCTGCATCATTTGAGATAATTCAATTTTAGCTTTTTCTGCTGCTTCGCGAAGTCTCTGCAATGCCATTGGGTCTTTACGCAAGTCAATGCTTTCAGCTTTTTTGAATTCGTCTGCCAAAAAGTCAATCAGTCTTTGGTCGAAGTTATCGCCGCCTAAGTGAGTATCACCATTAGTTGATTTTACTTCAAATACACCATCGCCGATTTCAAGAATTGACACGTCGAATGTACCACCGCCAAGGTCATACACTGCCACGGTCATATTTCTACCTTTTTTGTCCAAACCGTAAGCTAAGGCAGCTGCTGTAGGCTCGTTGATGATACGACGAACTGTCAGACCGGCGATTTCGCCTGCATCTTTTGTAGCTTGACGTTGAGCATCATTGAAATAAGCAGGCACTGTGATGACGGCTTCTGTTACTTTTTGCCCTAAGAAGTCTTCAGCAGTTTGTTTCATTTTCTGAAGTACCATTGCTGAAATCTCAGGAGGCGACATCATTTTGCCGTCGATGTTTACACGAGCAGAAATGCCATCTTGACCGGCTTCTACTTTGTAAGGCACCATTGACATTTCTTCTTTAACTTCGTCCATACGGCGTCCCATAAATCTCTTTATGGAATAAATAGTATTTGTCGGGTTAGTAATAGCCTGACGTTTTGCAGCTTGACCAACAATTTTTTCACCGGATTTAGTGAAGCCTACCATTGATGGAGTTGTTCTAGCTCCTTCGCTATTTGCGATTACAGTAGGAGTAGTTCCCTCCATTACTGACACGCAGGAATTGGTAGTTCCTAAGTCGATACCGATAATTTTTCCCATTGTATTATCTTTCGTCTAATTTGTTAATTCGTTTATTTTTTGTTTCGCTTTATTAAATTTTCCTTGAGTC
The DNA here is from genome assembly GCA_964539225.1 of uncultured Hyphomicrobiales bacterium. Lineage (GTDB taxonomy): Bacteria > Bacteroidota > Ignavibacteria > Kapaibacteriales > UBA2268 > CALLXS01. The sequence continues at coordinate 1,486 of CAZIIZ010000480.1, forward strand.
AATTTTGCTCGTCCCAACGAAAATCAAATACAAAGTGAATATCTATAAAAAGCGTGCCAAAGCAATTTTGTCTGTCATTGTGTCAGTCGTGTGCCACTATTCAAAATACTCCTGCAATAGTATCTGCAATTATGTCATCTAAATATTCAAATTACAAATTGACATATTATTTAATCCTAAATCTTATTTCTTGCTCAATTGAGTAATATTTAGTAAATTTGATTTATAGTTTTAGGGCATATATTCTTAAAGCTAAATTACTCATTTCAAATTGTATTAGTAAGTAATTTTTATTTGTAATCAAGGATACTTATGAAAAAAATAATGAACAAAATTGTAATTATTACTATTTCAGCATCAATGCTTACAGCATTATTGATTGGAATTCCGCTCAGTATATTTATAAATAATACTTTTGAAGCAAACCTAAATGCTAATACAAAAGAATTTAAAGATAATTACGATAGAGTTGCAAAATTAGAAGTAGAAACTGCAATAAGCGTATTGAATAAAATAAATCTAATGGCTCAATCCGGCGAAATTGAACCGGAAAAAGCTCAAACACTAGCCAGAAATATTTTGAGAGATATTCGATACGACAAAGAAGGTTACTTTTGGGCTGATACTTATTCCGGCGATAACGTTGTGCTATTGGGCAAAAAAGAAGTAGAAGGCACAAATAGATTGGAGCTAAAAGACGTTCATGGTAAATACCTAATTAAAGAAATTATAGAAAAAGGTCGCCTAGCTAATGGCGGATTTACGGATTATTGGTTTCCTAAAAAAGGGACTACTGTCCCTTTGCCTAAGCGTGGCTATTCCAAATCATTCGAGCCATATCAATGGGTAATCGGAACGGGAAATTATGTGGACGACATAAACAAAATGCTAAAAAAGCAAGCTGAAATAATATCTGTTCAGAAATCAGATATATTGTTGAAAACAGTTCTAATTTTGATTTTTGTTATTCTAATTACTAGCGGAATTTCAATCTATGTAGGGCGAAGAATTGCGAAACCCATTACAATTGTAACCGAAGCGGCAAATGCTGTAGCTAAAGGCGAAAAAGTGAACGATATAACTGTCCGCTCAAATGACGAGACGAAGCATTTAGCCCTAGCATTTAACTTAATGAAATCCAAAATTCAAATTTTAATCGAAGAAACCTCCAAACTATCTCAAGCCGCAGCCCAAGGACATCTTGATTATAGAGCCAAAGCGAATAATTTAGACGGTTCGTATCGAGAAATTATAATTGGGATTAATTCTGCCTTGGATAATTTAATTTCCCCACTTAATATAAGTGCTGAATATATAGACAGAATTTCTAAAGGCGATATTCCGCCTCAGATTGTCGATGAGTTCCAAGGAGATTTTAATATGATTAAAAATTATTTGAATCAATGTATAAAATCCGTACAATTATTAGTAGCCGATTCGAACGAAATATTTAAGTCCGCTATAGATGGAAATTTGAATTATAGAGCAGAAGTCCAACAACACAATGGCGAATTTAGAAATATCATTTCAGGAGTGAATTCTACTATGGATAGATTAGTCGGTTTAATCGACCAAATGCCTTTGGCTATTCAAATTGTAGATAAGGATAATAAACTCAACTTTCCGAGTTGTTTTAAGCTCTTTATTTATGCAGCGTTTAGTGTTAG
>CAZIIZ010000481.1:0-3150 GCA_964539225.1 uncultured Hyphomicrobiales bacterium
AAAGAAATTAAAGCTGGACATTCGGACTTAATTCAAACCGGACGCGAATACACACATTTACTTTGGGATGCTCAAGCTAATTATGATAAATTATCTCCAGAATCTAAAGCATATTTAGCTAAAATGGATGACGAAATTTCTAGTTACCAATTGTCCTATACTGCTCCAGGCGGATATTTTAGAATTTGGTATAAGCTCGATGGTGTAGATGCTGTGCCTTTAGTGGATGTCAATGGAAATGAGATTCCTGATTTAGTAGAGGCTTACAGCAGATATATGACGGTTGCTCGCGATAAATACATTGAATTTGGCTTGACTATGCCGTACTCTAATGCTAACAATAAGAAAATTTATGATTTATATATTGGTACGTCCTTGTGTGCCGATAATGTTTATGGATATACTAGACCACTTTCATCCAGCTTCAGTTGCCCAAGTTATATTGTGCTTCGTTCCGATTATAAAGGATTTGGATACGGTAAACCTGCGGGTTTTATAGATTCTGTTGCCGCTCAAATTACCGGTGCTCATGAGTTCCAGCATTCCTGCCAGATGATTTATGCTAATCCTAATATGTCTATGTTTTTAAAAGAAGGATGTGCAGTGTGGTCTGAGCAATTTGTGTATCCGGAAGAAAAAGATCCTTTTGATGAATACGTTGGGAATTTTTTGAGAAAAGGCAACTTAGGATTAAATTATGATCCAAGAAATGAATATGATCCTGAAGGATCTAAGGGGTCATATAATTTGTATCCTTATGGTTCTTGGGTATATTTTCAATATTTAACTGATATGTACGGCGATCCAATAATTAAAGAATTATATGAATCCTTAGTAACTAAAACTGAAATACCTGCTTTTGATGCGGTCTTGAAAAAGCACGGAAGCAGTTTCTCCGAATCAGCTATGAATTTTTATACTACAATGCTTTTGTTCCCTACCGATTCAAATAAAAAACCGATATATTTCTCTCGTGGAGACGTTGCAAATACTATGAATCCGATTCCAAGTTTTGAATGGAATTATGTTTATACACTAAAAAAGGATACAACATTATCTATTGATTCGAAGCTACTTGGATCAAAACAGATGCTAAATAGGTTAAGTTGCCATAATTATAGATTCTTGACTGATCGTGGAGCTACTATTACAATAAAACCAGCAGATGCAAATGACAGCTTAGTCCTAACTATCGTACAAGTAGATAGAAGCGGTAATTATAATGATTTTAAAACTACTACTGTAAAAGCTTTTGGAAAATCAGCTACACTCGATTATATTTACGATGCAGCTCGTCCAAATGTATATATGCAAGTGTTTAATTATACTACAAAATATACTCCTTCATCGACAAGTTTTAATTTGCCGCTAAATACAACTTACTATACAATTGACTATAAAACTGCTACAGCTGGGGTTGATGATGCTCAGTTTACTGCTGATTTCTCGTTGAACAGTATCGTGCCGATGCCGGCAACTGATAATTCGATAATGAATATTGACGTAGCAATTCCGACTATGCTAAAATATAATATTTATGATATGAGCGGCAAAACAGTAAAATCTGAATCATTCTATTCCAACGCTGGATCAATACAGTATCATTTAGATTTGAATGGATTGACTACCGGATCTTATTTCATTGAATTAAGTAATGGAATCAAAACTGAGAAAACTAACTTTATAGTAAAGTAATAAAATGCGAATAATAATTTTAAATATTATGATTGTGATGTTAGTTGCTTGCAGCAGTACCGGAAAAGATTCTGCCGCCGCTAAAGCTCAAAAATTAGAGATTACTTTCTCGCAGTCGGCGTGCTTCGGTAAATGCAAAGTATTTAAGATGATGCTGAATAATAATCAAGTATTTCTTGATGCTGTGGAAAATACTCCTATGGTGGGCGAATTTACGTCTGAGTTAGATGCTGGTGAATTGGATACTCTAAAGGACTATGTAATCAATAACAATTTATTTCAGAATTCTGAAGTAGAAATGCACGATCAAGATATTACTGATTTGCCATATTGCACGATGACTATTAAATTAGGCGATAAGCAAAAGACAATCAAATATCGCAATAGAGCTCCAATGCCAATTCGTGATATTGATGTGTTTTTGCGAGGAATTATCCTCGAATTGCACCGATGGGAAAGCAAAAAGTAAACGCTAATAACGCAAATTAATTCAAAAAAAAAACGGGCTTCAAAGTATATACTGCGAAGTCCGTTTTTTTTTAGTAAAAATATCTAAGAACGTTGCAAAACTCAGCTACCTTGTCGGTGTTCTATCCATTATACACATCTATTACTAACCATTATATACATCTCTCAGAGTTGTCATTCCTGCGGAACGAGTCTTCGAGTGGATGCAGGAATCTATTCTTAGGGTTAAGCGTAGTCAATCTAAAGCACTAAATATTAGCAGTGAAATTTGTTTCTTACTATTTTTTGTCCCCTAATATTTCAGATTAGCTACGCTGAATCCGAAGACGGATTTCCTGCATGCACTCGAAGACTCGTTTGCAGGAATGTCAATGAACCGGAATGGCACTATTAATCAGGGTTGCCAAAGATGTGTAAAATGGTTAGTCGTAATAGTATTGATTTACGAATATTACAACATTGAGATGTATTCCTAATTCAATTATTGGAATATCTTTAAATTGACTTTTGCAACGGTCTTAATCTATTCTATTCACTTTCAATTTCGCTTAAACGTGCCTCAGAAATTCGTAAATTAATTCTCGAAACGAATTCCGAAGCGATGTCTGCATTATTACGTTTGATTTTCAGAGTTAATTCGTTCGCATTATTATTAGGGAATCCTTTAGATCCGAGGAATACATTCGCACGGATAAACAGCTTCGACGAAAACAAAGATTTTTTATAATCAATCGCTACAATCTCAGAGAATTCTATTCGGGCAGTTTTAGTGCCTGATTTGACAATGCCTAGCAGAGCATCTTTAGTCTGATACTCAAATATAATCGCATTCGTATCAATGCGAATCATCCCTTCCATCGTGGCGAAGCCTTCGTAAACTTCATCGAAGTAAAAAGGCAAGTATAAGTATTTATCCATATTCTATTTCTATATTATTGTTTATCGTTTGCTTAATAAATCATTTTTGGCATTTGAAAATTAATCATT
>CAZIIZ010000482.1:0-3144 GCA_964539225.1 uncultured Hyphomicrobiales bacterium
AGGCCCTGCCCGTCCCGTAGCGGTGCTCGTAGACCTTCACCCATTCCACGAAGCTGCCCTGGGCCACCATTTGCTCGAAAGCGGCAGCATCCAAGTAGAAATAGTCAGAGCCACACCAACTGAAGCCGAATCCAACAACCCCCACAGGATAACTTGCTCTACTTGATTGCGATTATTCTCCACCCAGTTGTAATACAGCAGTCCGCCCTCGGAAGCGATTGTTTTCACAATTATGTCCTTCGCTCCGCTTTTGCTCGTTCGGCTGTTGATAGTCAATTTCACGAATTGATTCGCTTTGCCGCTCAATGCTTTGTATGGATTCGTTTCTTTACTTAGCGGAACGCCGTCGATAGCGATAATATAATCGCCGACCTTAGCATTTATTCCGGCTTCGGTAAGCGGCGAACGAGTTTTTTCTTCCCAATTTCTGCCTTCGTATATCTTACTGATTTTATAGAATCCGCTTGGGTCTAATTCAAATTTAGCTCCGAGCAGTCCGATTGGAGTTTCGACTGTTTTAGGCAAATCGCCACCGCCGACATAGGCATGACCGATATTTAATTCGCCTATCATCTCGCCGAGCAAATAAGTCAAATCAGCTCTATGGCGTACGAATGGTAATAGTTGTGCATATTGATCGTGAATAGCCTTCCAGTTATTGCCGTGCATATTCGAGTCGTAGAAAAAGTCTCGCATTTGCCTCCAAGTTTCGTTGAAAATTTGAGTCCATTCTTCTCGACGATTCACGACTGTTTTTAAATTGGATAAGTCTAATTTAGTTTCCGCTTCGGGCTTTAATTTTTCTCTAATTGGCGATATATAATAATTGCCATTCGCTTGATACATTATCTTTTTGCCATCGGACGAGAATTTATAATTATTGACATTCCCAATTTCCTTTTCTTCCTTTGCTTTAATATCATAACATTTCAGAACTTTCGGTTTTCCTTCGGCTGAATATTCGTAATAGAGTTTATCTTTGATCACATTCAAATTGCCATAATTACCTGCCGGAATTGGCAATTCAAACATCCGGCTCTGCAAGTTGTCTAAGTCAATTTTTATGGAATTATCTTTTTCTTCTGCTTTATCTTTCTTGCCACGCTTTTTTTTCACGGGCTTTTCGAGATCGGCAACAAGTTCATTATCTTCTTCATCGTCAGCATCAGAAATTTCGATAGGTATATTTGCTAAGTATTTTTCGTCGATTGAGAATGGATTCGCTCCGTCCTTTTGCAAAATGTAGCCATATATATTTTCCATATCTTGATAACTAAAATTCCACTCGAATTCTCCGACTTTCGGACTAAAATTTCGCTTCGACACAAAAAATAAATATTTGCCATCGTCCGAGAATTTTGGCGAGTCGCTATTGAAGAATTCATCCGATACTAAAGAAGACTTGCCGCTTGCGAGCGAATATAGATATACTACGCTTTGCTCATTATTGATATTATCTGTATAAGCTACCCATTTAGAATCGGGCGACCAGTCGAATTCTTCAATCTCAGTTTGTTTGGATTTAGTGATCAGATGAGTAGTCTTCTTTTCTACATCTATATAGTATAGTTGATTCAATTTATCCCAACATAGCAAATATTGATTATTTGGCGACCATTTTAAGCTGTAGCGATAGGTAGTTGCATCATTTGTAATTTGTTCTTTGCCCGAACCGTCGGGGTGCATAATATAAATCTCTGTTTCACCGCTTTCGTCGGAGATATAAGCGATATGCTTTCCATTCGGAGAAATCGCAGGGTTGCGGTCGTGAGCATTGGAACTTTTTGTTAAATTATAAGTAATACCTTCTTTGCTCGGCACGGTAAATATATCGCCACGAGCATTAAATATCCCGAATGAGCCATCTTGCGAAACATCGTATCCGCCGATGAATTTCTCAAGATGAATCAATTCATTTCTTGCCCAAATATTTTCATCATTGATTTCTATATTTACAATTTTATATTCATCAGTTTTGGGATTAAGCAAGTAAATATATCCAGCCTGCTCGAATGCTATGAAGTCATTCGTAGCCGATGGAAATTTTACGTCAAAGTCAGTGAAATTAGTAATCTTTTTCGTTGCTTTAGTCGCTAAATCATAGCTGAATAGATTCATAGTTTTGTCTCGGTCGGATAGATAATAGACTTTATTCTCGGCGAACATCGGAATAATATCTTGAGCCGGATTGTTCGTCAAATTTTCGCTTTGCTTAGTATTGAAATCATACAGCCATACGTCGTCCGCCTGACCGCCGCTATATCGTTTCCAAGTGCGGTATTCTCTGAAGATTCTATTGTAAACTAATTTCGAGCCGTCGGCACTTAGATTAGCGTAGCCCGATTTAGGCAATGGAAATTCAGTCGGCATAGATTCATCTATATTTATTTTGTATAGCTTGCCTGATTGGGCGTGCCATGAATCTTCACGAGAACGATAAATTACGGATTTGCTGTCGGCAGTCCATTGCATGATAATTTTAGCAGGACCCATTCGCTCACGAGATTTCAATCCCGGCAAATCCGCTGAATATGTCAATCGCCGAGGTTCGCCGCCATCAATCGGCATAATATAAATATCGTAGTTGCCGTCGTACTCCGCAGTGAATGCGATCCATTTGCCGTCGGGCGATATGCGAGGGAATTCCTCACGACCTTCGGAACTGGTTAGCTTGCGAGCAATTCCGCCATTGATATTCGCCGAAAATATATCTCCACCGGACACGAATACTATAGTATTGGAATTTGCATTCGGATAACGCAATAAGCGAGCAGGCTCGGCAGAAGTAATTGAAAATTGAAGCAGGAATAATACGAAAAGAGAATAAAATAATTTCATAAGGCTCTCCGTTGATTATTTTAACTTGTTTGCAATTAAACGGGTTTGATTAGCTAATATTTTAGCGAAATAATTATTTATCAGCGATTATTACCTCAATATTGTTAGAATCAAGATGTCCTACACTTTCTTTAGTGTAGGACAACTCACCATTTTCAACTTCTCAACTCATCCGATGACTGCGAGTCATCGGATGAGTATTAATCCCAGCCTCGGAGAGGTCAAATGTTTATAGAAAATTGGAAATTAAAAACCACGTAGTGGTTTACTGTTTGTAGTATTGAATTGTTTATTTTAAAAAAAAGC
>CAZIIZ010000483.1:0-3140 GCA_964539225.1 uncultured Hyphomicrobiales bacterium
GTGAGTTAATCGAACTAAGAGAAAAAGCGGAACACGATGCTGCCTCGAGAATTCAACAAGCATTGAGAAAAGGCAAAGAAGATGGGATAGCAGAATTGACTTTTAAATCTGCTATTAAGTGTTTTAATAAAGGAATTGACCCCAAAGATATTGCCGAAATATTAGAAATTGAATTAGCTGATGTATTGAGAATCATTGAAGAACATCGAAATAATGAGCAAATAAATAAATAAAATATATGCCTTATGGCAATTTACAGATTATATAACAATAAATGGAGAAATACTCAAATGACTAAACAAAGAGTAATCATCATCGGAGCCGCTGGTCGCGACTTCCATAACTTTAATACCTACTATAGAGGTAACGAAAACTTTGAAGTAGTTGCTTTCACTGCAACTCAAATTCCTGATATCGACGGAAGAAAATACCCAGCTTCTTTAGCTGGCGAAGCCTATCCAGAAGGTATCAATATCTATGATGAATCAGAATTAGAAAGATTAATCGCTGAATACAAAGTTGACGAATGCGTTTTGTCATACAGTGATTTACCTTACGATACAGTAATGCACATTGGTTCAAGAGTAATGGCTAATGGTGCTAAATTCTCTATGATGGGTTCTACACCTACAATGGTTGTATCTACTAAACCAATTATCTCTGTTTGTGCAGTTCGTACAGGTTGCGGTAAGAGCCAAACTACTCGCGCGGTAGTTCAAGCATTATTAGCTGAAGGCAAAAAAGTAGTTTCTGTTCGTCACCCGATGCCTTATGGCGATTTAGAAGCTCAAAAAGTTCAGAGATTCGCTGAATTATCTGACTTAGTAAAACACAAATGTACAATCGAAGAAATGGAAGAATACGAACCACATATAGCTATGGGTTCTGTAATTTATTCTGGCGTTGACTACGAAGCAATTTTACGCGAAGCTGAGAAAGAAGCTGACGTTATCATTTGGGACGGTGGAAACAATGATATGCCATTCTTCAAATCAGATTTACAAATCGTAGTTGTTGATCCACTTCGTCCAGGTCACGAAATTGGATATTATCCAGGCGAAGTTAACTTGAGAATGGCTGACATTATCGTAGTTAACAAAATTGACTCTGCATATCCAGAAGATATCGACGAAGTATTAATAAACGTTCGTGCTTACAATCCAACAGCAAAAATCATCTTAGCAGCTTCTGCTTTAATGGTTGATAATCCTGAAATGATTTTAGGCAAAAAAGTATTAGTAGTAGAAGACGGTCCAACATTGACTCACGGCGAAATGCAAATCGGTGCTGGTACAGTAGCTGCTCAACGTTTCGGTGCTGCTGAATTAGTTGACCCACGCGGTTGCACAGTTGATACAATCACTGATACTTTCGTTAAATATCCATATATCGGTACTTTATTACCAGCTATGGGTTACGGCGACAAACAAATGAAAGATTTAGAAGCTACTATCGCTAATGTAGAATGCGATGCTGTAGTAATTGGTACTCCTATCGATTTAACTCGTTTCATCGATATCAAACAACCAAACACTCGCGTTTATTATGAATTAGCTGAAATCGGCAGACCAAACGTTGCTGACTTCATTAAAGAATTCGTAGCAAAACACTAATCTTGATGCAAATATTATCGAAATGCGATGCATAGCAATCCGATAATCGAAATAAATAATCTCCTCTATTCTTAATTGAGTAGAGGAGATTTTAGTATTCATGATACTCTATTAACAATCAAATGAAAAGCAGTACAAAGTTGATTAGAATGATTTACAAAGCAAGAATTCCTTTGTAATAACCAATAGTTATTGATTATCTACGCTGAACCCTAATAATGATTTTCTGCATACACTCGAAGCTAGCGATTATGCACATATATTTAATTGATAAATAATTCAACTCCTTACAAGTTAAACCGCATTTGTTAAAAGAACTAACTATCGTACTAATGATGAGCGATCTAAAGTAATTCTAATTATTATTTTAGACCTAATAAATTTCCTTAAAAGACAAAGAGATTATAGGACTTGAATACCTTGATTATTTTTGCAAATTTGCTTGCCACTATGTTTATCAGACTGCTGAAAAAGGAACATATCTAGTCATTATAAGGTCAAAAATAAAACTGTGTAGTTTTCTTGCTGTTTCGACAGACAACTAATGTCATAAATTAAGTTGCCGAAAGTATTCATCCGCAACAAGAATAATGATAATCTTCTATAGCAAACACACCTTGAATATAAATTCCAACTTCAACTCGCACACAAACACAAATTATTGAGATAATTTCAAGAATTTATCGTTCAAGAATATCGACAAATATTAGTACAATTCGACATTTATGTAACATTTCATTTGCAACCCAATACTTCAGGAATGTGTTATTTACCATATATATAAAGCATTTACATAATTGGCACGGAGCTTGCATATATTAATATTATAATAAATATTTCAATAAAACAAAATTTTATATAAGGAAAAGAATCATGAAAAAGACATTAGTATTAGCCAGCTCAGCATTATTAGCATTAGCTTTATCTTTCGGTAGTGTTCAAGCAGCTCCTGCAAAAGAGAACGTAAAAAACACTCCAAAAATCGAGAAGAAAATTGAAACTAAAGAAGCTAAAGTTGCCGCTAAAGAAACTAAAGTTGCTGCAAAAGAAACTAAAGTAGCTGCTAAAGAGACTAAAGTTGCCGCTAAAGAAACTAAAGAAGCTAAAATTGCTGCTAAAGAAGCCAAAAAGGCCGCTAAAGAAGCTAAATTAGCTGAAAAAAAAGCAAAAAAAGAGAAAAAAACAACTCCAACTAAATAATCTAATTTTATAAAGATGTCATTACCAAATCGGACATGACTATAAAAAAAGATAATTTAAAATAATTGCGTAAGCCTATTGACGGATGAATTTCGTCAATAGGCTTTGTTGTTTTAGAATCATAATTATTTCAGATTATGATATTATCACGATGACTTTGCCAAACCAGAAAATATATTTATACGACGCTCAATGATGTAGCAAAAATGCGAATTACTAATAGTAAGTAATGCGTTATTTGCGTTTAACTAAATATTCCGTTTGTGCATCTACGAAATCTGCGGAAAGCAGTAGGGTATCTTTATAGAATTCCATAATATAATTGTA
>CAZIIZ010000484.1:0-3135 GCA_964539225.1 uncultured Hyphomicrobiales bacterium
CCGCAACCGGTCATATCAAACAAGCAATTATATACTTTTTCAATATCTGATTTCGCAGGATATGTACTCTCGATAAAATATTCTTGCAGGAATCTGTCGGCAGGATGGTATAACACATAGCATTTGGCTTCCTTACCGTCGCGTCCGGCACGTCCGGCTTCTTGGTAGTATCCTTCTAAGGTACCTGTCAAATCAGTATGTATGACAGTTCTAACGTTCGGTTTGTCAATACCCATACCGAAAGCATTAGTAGCTATAATTATTGAATCTTTAGTTTTGAAGAAACTATCTTGGGTTTGCTTTCTGTATTTATCGTCTAATCCGGCGTGATAATACAATGCTTTTACTTCTAATTGAGCTAATTCAGCGTGCATTTTTTCTACTTTTTTGCGAGAACCGCAGTAGATAATGTGCGAACCCTGGGGAGAAGATTTGATAATTTCTGCTACACGTTCGGATTTGTTCTTTACCATTTCTGCGAAATATTTTAAATTTGGTCTGTCGAATCCTCTGCTAAATCTTTGAGCGGAATCAATACCTAAAGCTTTGAGAATATCTAACTGTACTTCTGGAGTAGCTGTAGCGGTTAGGGCAATAATCGGAATATTTTTCAGAATCTCGGTGATGCTTATAATGTTATTATAAGCAGGTCGGAAGTCGTGTCCCCATTCCGAAATACAGTGTGCTTCATCTACGGCAAGGAAAGATACTTTCATATCAGCGAGCAAACTTAAAAATCTATTGCTCGATATTCTCTCGGGAGCTATATATAGCAATTTATATTTGCCTTGTCGAGCCATCTCGAAAGTCAAGTTAAGCTCATCATCAGTCAGAGTGCTATTAATTAAAGCCGCCGGAACATTGTTTTTAGTCAAACTATCGACTTGATCCTTCATCAATGCTATCAAGGGCGAGACCACTAAGCAAGTACCATCGGAGACAATAGCAGGAATTTGAAAGCATAAAGATTTACCGCCTCCGGTCGGCATTACTGCAAGAGTATGCTGGCGATTTAGAATTGAATTTATGATTTCTAATTGACCGGGACGAAATTCGGAATAACCAAAATTGTCTTTTAATGCTTTGTGTAATAATTCAGATGTCTTGCTATTTGTCATTTCTTTTCAATTTATTTATTAAACAAAAAAAGGCAGTTACTCGACCATTAATTATTCAATTAATATTGTCAATCAACTGCCTTAGTTATTATATAGGGATTATCCGAATGAGGAGTACGACTCGCTATTTCTCTTACGGTTGCGTACAATTACATAAACTACAAATGCTATCCCACCAACTATGAATAGAGTAATGAATAATTTAGTGTAATCGAATGTAGGAGGATAAACACCAACAGTTCCGTCTGGATTATATACATAAGTCGGACGGGAATACCAATATGCTCCATGCCATGGTGCCCACATCATATAACTGGTAACTTGACCCATCATATATCCACGCATAAGACCGGAGGAATATCCGCCATAGTCATTTATTTGATAATTTCTACTGTAGCCGTTAGCTTCTCGTCTTTGGAAATTATCTACTTTTCGAGGCGTGCCGTACTGAGCACGAGCTGAGGCAGTAGTCATTTTCCTAGCACCGCCAAAACTTGAACCAGTGCTTCTAGACGAAGTAGAATACGAGGATTTGCTCGGAGAGCTTTTTGACGAAGATCCGAATAATCCGCCGCTACTTTTGCTACTACTGCTGCTACGAGAGCCACCAAAACTTCTACCAAAACTCCTACCGCCGCCGCCACGAGAACCACCAAAACTTCCGCCTCTGGCGAATAAATCTTCAGGAACTGCTAAATCAAACATCATTAGTAATAACGCTGTAACTGTAATATATTTAAGAATTGAAATTTTCATTAGAATATCCTTTCTGTTTCTAAAGTATTATCTTCGTTTCTAAAAGTAATTTCTGAACGGAATTCTACATCCGTCGCAATGTCTTTTTTGAAGATTCCCGCAATTCCGAGTCCTTTAGCTTTTAAAGATTTAATATGTATAAAGATATTAACTACTCCATCGAGCGGTTCGTCGTTCAAGAATAAATTCGTATTCTCGATATCGCCGTCGCTATCGACTACGAACTGTGTGAGCATTTGTGCTTCTTCTTCGGTGAACGTTGCCTCTACAATTTTTAGGTTTTCTAAGAATTCCTCGAATATACTCTTGGTGTATATTTCACCATTAGTTCCTTCGTATTGTAAAACAGCATCGAATGTACCTTCTTCGTCAATATTGAGCATTACTTCCTTAAGACCGCCGATTTGCTCGCCATTGTAATATACAGCTGTTCGCTCTATTCTGCCATTACTTTCAATAATAAATGTAGCCATTATTACAGCCTCCTGTGATTATTTCTTTTTCTTATTATTATTCTTTTTGCTTGTATTGTTTTTGTCAACATATTTATTATATGCTATTAACGTAAAGTAAGCCCCAGTATATTGCTTACCGGGCTTTTCCGCTCCGTTTGGAGTATGTATAATGAGTTTTTGTTCCATAGTTTGGTAGAAATGAATTGGTACTTTTAGATCAATACCAATGTCTAATATTCCACCAGAAGCTAAAATACTTGTAACTCTCATATTTTTCTTTGCTTCTCCGAAAGTAATACTGCCCTGAGATGTTTTAACAAAGTCTATTTTGTTTGTTTTATAGCCTAAAGTGTCTCTATTTCCACGATTTGTGAACATATAAGAATTGTGCAGTACTGGGCAAGGCAATCCATTTTCGACTAAATAGTCTTGTTCATCTAATACAGTCCAAGAATGCCCTGTATCTTGGCAAGGATATTCAAAATTAAAAAACAAATAAGGCTGGAATGGTCCGCCGGGAGCAGAGCCGAGCATAGTAGAATCATCATAAGCCACATCAAATCTATTACCGACTGAATCAATCTCGATAAATACATTTCTATTTATCCATTCGGAATTTGAATGTGTATATACTTTAGAATCTAATTCAAATTCTTCAGCTTCAAAATCGATTACGGAAAGATTCATATAAAAGTGATTGTTTATAGGTCCTACCGAATCACAAATTACTCTAAGTATTTCGTGCCTGGATTTAAGCAAAGGTTTTCCATAATCTATTGCGATACTGTCGTGAGACTGCACAGTAT
>CAZIIZ010000485.1:0-1673 GCA_964539225.1 uncultured Hyphomicrobiales bacterium
ATCACTTAGCATTCCAGCTACTAATGCGAATGTAATTCCAATTTCAAAATTTAGTTGGACTTCTACTTATGTAGCAAATAATTACCAAGTGCAATTTGCATCGGATAGTGTATTTACGACAATAATCAATGACGCAATTGCTGATACTACATTTATTACTCAAACTCTACAGAATAATTCTCGAATATATTGGAGAGTGCGAGCTATACTTGAACCAGATACATCAAGTTGGTCGGCTGTTGGATATTTTAATACCAATCTCCTAGCTCCTACTTTATCAATTCCTTCTACGAATGCTAATGTAATGCCTACTTCTAAATTTATTTGGACTTCTACATATATTGCCAATTATTACAATATACAATTTGCATCGGATAGTGCATTTACGACAATAATCAATGACGCAATTGCCGATACAACATTCATAACTAGGACATTACCGAATAATTCACGATTCTATTGGAGAGTGCGTGCAATAATTGGTACTGATACTTCTAGTTGGTCAACTGCAAAATATTTTAATACTGTTTTGCGAACTCCGACTTTATTTGCTCCTTTAACAAATGAAGTAATTAGACCTATATCTAAATTTATTTGGACTTCTGTTTATGTTGCTAATCATTATCAAATACAATTTGCAGCGGATACTACATTTGGAATAATTCTTAATAATACAATTGCCGATACTACTTTTACGACACAAGCCTTGATGAACAATACTAGATATTATTGGCGAGTCCGTGCTATTCTTGCTAGCGATACTTCAAATTGGTCAACAAGTAGATATTTCAATACTACGTTGCCAATCCCTATATTATCAATTCCGGTCTCAAATGCAAATGTTCTGCCGATATCAAAATTTAGCTGGACTTCTACTTACGTAGCCAATCATTACAATATACAATTTGCATCGGATAGTACATTTACGACAATAATAGATGATGCAATTGGTGATACTACCTTCATCACTAGAACTCTGCCTAATAATTCTCGAATATATTGGAGAGTGCGAACTATCTTAGGAACTGAGTCATCTAGTTGGTCTGCTGTAAGAACTTTCAACACTACTATGCCGACTCCGACTTTATCAATTCCAGGCACAAATTCAAATGTTCTGCCGATATCAAGATTTTCTTGGACATCTACTTTTTTAGCTAATCATTATCAGATTCAATTTGCTTCAGATACTAGCTTCGGAATAATTATTAATGAAGCAATTGCTGATACTACATTCATCACTAGAACTCTGCCTAATAATTCTCGAATATATTGGAGAGTGCGAGCTATCTTAGGAACGGACTCGTCAAGTTGGTCAGCCATACGATATTTTAATACTACTTTGCCAGCTCCGACTTTATCAATTCCTAATGCAAATGCCAATATTTATCTGGTTTCTACATTTAGTTGGACTTCCCCATATATTGCTAATCACTACCAAGTACAATTTGCTTCAGATAGCTTATTTGGATTCATCATCAATGATGCAATTGCTGAGACTACATTCATTACTAGAACTCTGCCAAATAATTCTCGAATATATTGGAGAGTACGAGCTACAGTGGGGGTAGATACATCGAACTGGTCGCTTGTAAGATATTTTAATACTAGCATGCCCGCACCGACTTTATCAATTCCTAATGCAAATGCCAATATTTATCTGGTTTCTACATTTA
>CAZIIZ010000485.1:1773-3133 GCA_964539225.1 uncultured Hyphomicrobiales bacterium
TATTGCTAATCACTACCAAGTACAATTTGCTTCAGATAGCTTATTTGGATTCATCGTCAATGATGCAATTGCTGAGACTACATTCATTACCAGAACTCTGCCAAATAATATGATAGTTTATTGGCGAGTGCGAGCTGTAGTGGGAAGCGATACATCTGCTTGGTCTGCGGTAAATTATTTCAACACATATTTACCTGCTCCTACAATTTCTTCTCCAGTTAATGCGGCGAATATACTGCCTCAACTTAGACAATTCAGATGGAATACTTCTTATGTAGCCACTGCACATTATGTACAGTTTTCAACTGATTCATTATTTACAAATATTATCAGTGAAACAGCTACATCTTTACCGACAATATTAAAAGCATTTCCAAACAATGCTACCGTTTATTGGAGAGTAAAATCGATGCTGGATGAAGCAATTTCGCCATGGTCAAGTACATATAAATTCAATGTATCGGCTACAATTAATACAAATGTAACTATTGGAAATGGTACTACTTCTGTGCAATACCCATTCTATACTTACTATATGGATTCTCGGACACAAATTCTAATTACTGCTGATGAACTCTATGCAAGCGGAGCGAATCCGGGAGCAATTTCTAAAATTGGTTTTAATGTTGATCTGGCTGTTACGCAGACAATGTCTTCATTTAATATTAAAATGCAACCAACAACATTAACATCGGTTTCTGGATTAGTTCTTTCTGGATGGACAAGCTATTATACTACCGCGAATTACACAGTTCCAGGAACAGGATGGCGATATTTCGAACTAAGCCAAAATTATAATTGGGATGGTATCTCTAATTTATTAATTGATATATGTTTTGATAATAATGTCTATAATCAATCATCCCGAGTTTACGGTACATCAATTCCAAATATGACATATTCATTTTTAGTCGATGCTCAGACAGCTAATATTTGTACGGATACTACTGTTACCGGAAATAAAATAAGTGCGGTACAGGCGGTTAGACCTAATATGCGATTCCAGAATGCGGCATCAATGCCAACTCCGCTTGCTCCGAATTTAGTATCTCCGGCTGATTTAGCTCAGGATGTCGATATTACACCAACTCTGACTTGGGATTCAGTAGCCAATGCGTCAAATTACAAAGTACAAGTTGCGACTTCAAATTCTTTTGATTCGTTGATTGTAAATTCAGAAACTACAAATACAAATAAATTGATAACTGAATTAAACCAATCAACTACTTATTTTTGGAGAGTGAAAGCTCTTAATGGTACTTTAGAAGGTGATTGGAGTGCAAGCAGAAACTTTACTACAAATGCACCGGCTAGATCGGAAGAGCACACGTCTGAACTCCAGTCACATTCAGAAATCTCG
>CAZIIZ010000486.1:0-3123 GCA_964539225.1 uncultured Hyphomicrobiales bacterium
TGGTATCATTCTACTAAATATGCAGTCGAAGGACTTAGCGACAGTTTGAGAATGGAGCTAAAGCAATTCAATATCGACGTGGTAATCATCAAACCCGGAGCTATAATTACCGAATGGAATACTATAGCTCGCGAGAAATTAAATCAAGTGTCCGGCGATAGCGCTTATAAAGAATTGGCTCAAAAGCATATCAAAATGTTAGAAGCTTTTGATACCAAAATGGGTTCGCAGCCGATAGTAATCGCCGAAACGATAAAAAAAGCAATTGATGCAGAACGTCCGAGAACCAGATATTCTGCCGGCTCAGGAGCTAAAGCTATTCTATTCCTACGTAAAATATTAAGCGATAGAATGTTCGACTGGATGATGCTGATGATGATTAAACACTCTTAGCCCAAAAACACAATTCATCCGATGGACTAAGAAGCCATCGGATGACGATTCAATCTTCGATTGTAACGCTTCTTAGCAAGCATTTGGCTTTGGCATATTTGTTGCTTTATATGATTTGATAAAAGAATATAATACAGGAAATGATGATATGAGAATATATAAGGTCTTAATATGTGCAATTATCCTCTTTGCAGTGGCTAATAATGTGCTGAATGCCCAGAGTTTACGATTAGTGCGTACGGATGTCGATTCTACTCGCAGCAACTTTGTAACGGCTACGTACTTATTCGGCTTTGATGTATATATAGATAAAATAGATAGTTGTACCGCTGTTTCCTTTGATTTAGACTACACAAATTCTAATTATATCAGTTTCTCGGAAGTAATTAGCACTCCATTTGGCTATGGCGGCAAAGGTCCGGTTATCATTTCTCGTAAAAATAGTTTGGATAATACCGGCTATGTCTATGTAGGTGTACTTTCTGGCGACGAAGTCGGTGCTAGAGGTTATGATAATCCTAAAGTAGTCCATCTCGAATTTGCGGTTGGTCAGGATGCACTGCACGGATTAAATACTGAGTTCAGCTTTTCGAATGTACAAGCGGTAATCAGTAGCGGCAATAGCGGAAGAATTATCCCGGTAGCTGCCGATCCGGTAACGTACAGCATCCACAGTTTCATTAATGTTTGGCCAGGAGATGCCGATAATAACGACACGGTAAACAGCAAAGACGTAACAACAATAGGCAGATTCATCGGCTACGGTTCTAGCAGTAAAACCTCAATGAGAAGCTTCAAACGAATGAATGCAAGCACTATTTGGGCTCCACAGAGCGTACTGGCTTGGGATAGCATCGAAGTAGCTCGTGCGGATTGCGACGGCAATGGCGACGTTACCGTTATGGATCAATTGATAGTTACTCTAAATTTCGGAAAGACTCATCCAACAACTAATAGCAAAATTCTTCCATTCAAGAAATCTACTGAATTATTAGCCGAAGAGCCAGTCTCGCCGACAGTGCCGATTACTGCCAATACAAAAAGAAAAAAGATTTTATTAAATTCTAACTATTCATTTCTCGGAGCTGCCGGCAAACTGTCCTGGTATATTACCGATCCGAATACTAAAGTAATTGGATTCGAAAAGACAAAATTATTCAACGACGAAGATGCTGAATTATTCTACAAAATAAGCGATAATTCCGCTGATATATCTATGCTGAATTTGGATAAAACTGTTCGCAATGAAGTTCGTAGTGGCGAATTTTGTACTATGCTAATCGATGGCGATGCCGATGCCGTGAATATTATCGGAGAAGAAGTTTACGCAATCTCTCAAAAGTACGGATTTTTTAAAGTGCAGGCTACTTGCGATGTAGTGCAAAATGGGGTTAATGATAATCGTATAATTTCATTCACCGCCGGCAATCAAAGATTTATCAAGAATACCGCAAATTGCGATACCGAATATATGATTTACGATTTGCTCGGACAGCTAATAAAAAGTGCCGTAATCCACAGCGGAGAAATTATTAATATTGATAATACCGCTGCCAACGCTTCAGTATTTGTAGTTTATAAATTAGATGCTGATATTAAATTGTTAAAATTATAAAATAGTTTTTTTTCAATATTGTCTGTTGTTTTTATATTATCACACAATATTGATAATACATTTAAAATTGGGAATTCAATAAATACAAAATGCCACTCAAAACTCCATATTAGTCTAAGAGTTTTATTCGTTTTCAAATAATAGCCTTTCTGTTTAGTAAATTCATATAGTTGTTGAACAAAATTATTACGAATAATCGAGAAATGCAAGGATAATATATGCTATTGAGAATATTTTATTTCTAATACTTTCGGAGGGATTTTATATTGCGTAGAGACACTGCATGCAACGTCTCTACATTGGCGAATTTTTTATGTAATTATTAGGCGAGTATGGGCTTTGCCAAGGCTGGAAGATTGGGGCCGGGTTAAATCTACAAAGTTTATTATCAATGCTCTACCATTTTAAACCATATTTCTTCGCCATTTTTTTTGATTAATTTCAAATAAGCTGTATTAGTATCTTTCGCTATTGAATCGCCAACCTCTGCGATTTGGTACATATTGAAATGCTCCCCTTCAATAATGGGATCTCTTTCGAGATAAAGCCCATCACCATCAATTTGTGTGTTCAATCTAAAACTACTTTTCCCTCTTCCACCATCCGTCAAAATACAGATTCGTCCATTTAATGGTTTTGCAAAAAATTCTTTATAGTAATTTATTCCTACTACATCAATATAATGCCCTAAAATAAAATAAAATATTGTAAACAGAACAAAATAAACAATTGAACGAAAGAAAGAATTCATTGATTTAAATTTATTTAGCATTTTATTCTTCTCTTTTTTTAGTTAAACGTGTATTCGTAACTCTAAATGAACTACTACCTGGTGGATATCCTAATCCTAATCCCCAAGAAAAATACCAAATTCCATCTTTATTTTTTCCATATCCTAAATTTATAGACAACGGTCCCCATATAGCTATTGGCAAAGAATAACCAGGCCAATCTGGATTCTTACCCCGAGCAGGAAATGAATTTGTTTCAAGTAAATCTGCATTAAAAATTTCTTCAGGGCAACTATACCAAGTTGCGGAAATGCTGACTCCTGCTCCTACATCCTTTTTCCCAAAAGCTAGATTGGGTGAGTAAGAATTAGCTAACCAATCTCC
>CAZIIZ010000487.1:0-3116 GCA_964539225.1 uncultured Hyphomicrobiales bacterium
ATTTATATTTGCGAAGACGCATTGATTCGTTTATTCTGGACTGAATATTATGTTTCTGAATTTCAAATTGCTTTATCTGACTCCCAAACATTTCAAAAAACACGTAATTATTTATAAGCAACTACTGTTATATGATACATTTAGTAGTTGTCGTTTCTATGATTTGTATTACGTAAATATATTTTTTAAAGTTCGTGTATTGCAAGTAAGCCATTAGCAATATGCTCATTGGTTTTCAGACAGATACTGTGCAACTCATGCGGAGTAATCATCTTACGACGGAACTACATTGTTACTAATGTTTAACAGCTACGCTGTATAAAATCTTGACTTTTCCTTTTACTCCGTAGTAGTTAAACGCTAGTAACTAAATGAACTACGCTCACTTCTCCAACTCCTTCGGAGTTGCACTCTTATCAATTATCTTACGCCAAATAAAAGTGTAAGTATCAAGATTGTGATTATTTAACATCTTTGGAATTCATATTACGTAAAAATATGAAAAGTTTGGGATTAAGAATGTCTGTATCGCTGATTTAGAAACAGTATAAATTCTTAAAAATTATCCTAATCATTCTAATCATTCTAATCAGATTAATCAATGGTTCAGACGATCTTTCGAAAAATATGATAATTGGTATTAATTTGAATATTTATTTATAATGCTTATATCAATTAACCGTCTAAACACTTTCCATATCATCGGCAGTATTATTTTACGAAATTAATAATGGAAACAGATAAATGATAAATGAAGATTTAATTGGCAGAGAGTTATACTCAAATTTTAAGGCGATAATTGAACAGATTAATATTGCTAATAATGTAATAATTACTTCGCACGAGAATCCCGACGGAGATTCCATCGGTTCATGCTTGGCGATGTTGAATTATATTGAATCCAAAGGTAAAAAGGGAACAATCTATTTCTACAACAATATTCCCGACTGCTATAAATTTCTGCCCGGAGCCGAGCGAATTAATATTTTCAATGATAGCGATGAGGAAACAGTATTAAAAGCTGATTTGGTTATTATTCTGGACGTTAATTCTATGGCTAGAATTCGCACGGTGGGCGAAGCAATTTCTCGGACTGCTTGCCCCAAAATAATGATAGACCACCACGTTAATCCCGAAGCAATAGCAAATTTTGCAGCAATTAATTCTGAAGCGTCCGCAACCGGAGAATTACTATGGCAATTATTCCATATCGACGATGAGTATCATTTCGATACCGATGCTGCAATAAATATTTATACCGCAGTAATGACTGATACTGGTGGATTTAGATTCTCTAATACCAGCCAATTCGCTCATTTAATTGCTTCCGAAATGTTACTTTACGGCATCGACGTAAGCAAAATTTATGACGAAATATATAATCAGACTGAACAAAAAGTAATCAAGCAGTTGGGTCGCACTTTAGCCGAATCTGAATTATATTTAGACGGTCGCTTGCATATCTTGACAGTTCGCCGGAAAGATATGATAGAATTAGATCTATTACCGGAGGATTTGAATAACTTCTCCGAAAATACTCTCGCTATCAAAGGGGCAATTGCTGGAGTTTTGATTTCCGAAATGCGTGATGAAGACGTTATTAAGCTGTCTTTTCGCTCGAAAGATTCAATCAATATTCGTCAAATCGCCGAAATCTACGGAGGCGGAGGACACAAAAATGCAGCCGGAGCTAAGGTGCGAAATATGAATATTGAGCAATTGAAAACGGAATTAATTAAAAATATTGGGTTAATTTTTTAAATCAATTTACATAAATATACCTAATTTGGCAAGCAAATACAGTTTTATTGCAAAAAAGTTTCAAAATAAATAATTAATTTGCAAAAAAATTAGGTTTTAAACTAAGAATTTACGATATTTGCTTTACTTGGTTTTTGACTAAGTGTAAATTATTACACACATTTGAAAATTATTTTTTTAAAATTATTAGATATTGGAGGAATTATGCTGAAAAAAAGCTCGACAAAAGGTATAGCAATGTCCGTTGCT
The DNA here is from genome assembly GCA_964539225.1 of uncultured Hyphomicrobiales bacterium. Taxonomy (GTDB): domain Bacteria; phylum Bacteroidota; class Ignavibacteria; order Kapaibacteriales; family UBA2268; genus CALLXS01. The sequence goes on from CAZIIZ010000487.1 coordinate 2,011, forward strand.
ATTGTCGCCGCTTCCCTACTTTTCTCAAGCTGTTCTAACAAAATAACTGAAGAGCAATTGCTACAGTTAAAAGATTTGAGGTTGAAAGAAAGAAGCTTAAACGAATCTATTCAAAAGAAAAGAGATGAGAAATCCAGATTGGAAAAAGAACTTAGTGCAAGAAAAGGTGAATTAAAAGACTGCAACGATAAAAAAGCTTTCGTTACAGGCAAATTGCAGAATTGGCCTAACGTTTGGCCTGAATAGTTTTTTCTAAAATCATCTATTTTTTAAAATTTGAATACAATTGGAGAAATAATACAATGAAAAGATTTGTTTTAATGCTTTTAACCCTTGTTATGGCGGCTTCTGCATCTTATGCTCAAGTGAACGTCAGTAACAAACCGGACGAACAGCTTACTAAAGACGAAGCTGTAATTAGAATTGGTGAGTTTACCTTGAAAGTTCAAGAACTTACTAGCACGCTTTCTACTCTCGATGCTGACATCGCAAGACTTACAACTGAATTAGAGCAAACAGTAGCTGCTGTGAAAGACTGTAATAAGTCACTTTATGACTTAATCGGTGCTACTGAAGCTGACGTAGCCGCTTTCCGTCAAAAACTTGGCGTATTAGAAGGCAAAGTTCGCTCTATGAAAAACTTACCTAACGACGTATTAGCTGAAAAAATTGAAGAAGTGAAAGCTCTTGATGCTGAATTAGCAGTATTAAAAGCAAACAAAATCGCTGTATTGCCTGAATTCTTTGATAGAGTAGTTACTCTACAAAAAGACATCAAAGGTCTATACAGAACTCCTTCTATCAAAAAATATACTGTTGGCACTTGGGCAGAAAATAAAGACTGTCTATGGAACATAGCCGGCAATATCGACAATTACGGCGATCCATTTATGTGGCCAAAAATTTGGCAAGCAAATACTGAGTTAATCAGAAACCCTGATATTATTCATCCGGGACAAGTTTTGGTAATTCCACAGAAAAATCCAAAAACTGAAGATGAAGTAAAAGCTGAACGTAAATATTTCAGAAAAAAACGTGCTGCCGCTGCTGCAAGAGCGGCTGAAGCTGCAAAAGCAACTGAAGAAGTAAAAACTGAAAAACCGACT
>CAZIIZ010000488.1:0-3107 GCA_964539225.1 uncultured Hyphomicrobiales bacterium
TACTTCGCTTTCAATTCCAATCATCTCAAGGAAATTATCACTGGCGAATATTACTCTGCTTTCGTCTGGAGTTACTGATTTTATGTATGTGTGTATCGGAGAATGCTTAATAAATAACGTTAGTAATTCATTGCTTTCTTTGAGTTTTAGCTCGAATTGCTTTTTCGCTAAAATATCTTCGTGCATTAATACATATTTTTCAGGTTTCCCTTCTGAATTAAGAATTGGGAATCCGAACATACGAATATACACAGGCTTGTCCGGTACATTGGTATCATCAGGTAATAATTCGTGAGCATTATAAGGGAATTCGGGGAACTCGACGGTTTCCCCAACTTTAAAACGTTGGACTAATTCGCCCAATCCTTGATTGATAAGTAAGGTATCTTCGAAAATTGAATAATAAGGAGGCGGAACTGCACCAAATAATCGGACAAATGATTCATTGACCTCTAAAGTATAACCATTACTATCAAATATCTGTACAGAAAGTGGATTAAATTTAATTAGATTGCGTAAAATTGTGGATTCGGTTTCTAACTTTTGTTGAATAGAAATATCACGAATCACAGCACAACTATAATTAATACCATTATGATTTATTAAATTCGAAGTTACTTCTATAGGAATTAATTGGCTTTCTTTTGTCTTATGGAACGTTTCAACGGTTATTGATTTTTTTTCCAGAAGTTGAATCCAATTTTTATCCCATTCCGTTGAAGTATAAAATGGATTAATATCGAAAATTCGCATAGCTAATAATTCTTCCTGAGTATATCCGAGATTAGTACACGTAGCATTATTTACAAATACTAATTTCCCGGCTTGATTTACCCATATTATACTGTCGGTGATACATTCAACGGCATATTGTGAGAAACTTAGCTTTTCTTCAGTAAGGCTTCGTTCTGCAATTTCATTGCTGTAAGCAATTTTAAGAGCTTCGTATTCTTGCTTTAATTGATCAAATTCTTTAGCAAGTGCCTCTATTGATTTTTCTATATTATTCATAATTTATTTGAGTTTATGTAGATATAAATATTTTGTTTACTAATCTGTTGTAGAAATTGGTAATGTAAAATAGAAAGTACTACCGATACCGATTTCGCTTTCTACCCAAATTTCACCTTTTAGCTTTTCGACAAATTCTTTACAAAGAATCAAACCCAAACCGGTACCGGTTTCGCCGAAAGTACCTTTACCGGTAATGGATTTACCGATTTGGAATAATTGTTCGACAGTTTCCGGTAGCATACCGATTCCATTATCCTTTACGAATATTGTAATAAATCCATTCTGTGATTTTTGGTTCCAAAAATTTGGAAGAATTCCAATTTCAATTTTTCCGCCTTCGTTTGTAAATTTAATTGCATTGGAAATTAAATTACGGAATATTGTATGCAATATTTCTAAATCAAAATACGCATACGTATCCTTAGCCATATTGTTTATTATTGAGATTGTTTTGCTGTCTGCATTTACTTTGACGACTGCCAATACTTTGGCTATTAACGAATAAATATCCATTAGCTTCGGCTCGAAACTAATAGTTTTGCGTTGAATCCTAGCCCATTCGAGTAAATTTTCCAATAAATTAAAAGTTTCTACCGATGCTTTATGCGAACTAGACACTAACTTAATTATTTCGTTTATATCCATTTTGTCGTGATGTAGCATAATCAGTTCTAGCAGATTTCTAACGCCACCGATAGGATTTTTCAGATCATGAGCTATTATCGAAAAGAACTTATCCTTGGTTTGATTTGCAATTTTCAATTCATTCTCGGAATCTGCTAATTTTTCATTCAAGAATACTAATTTACGCGATTCGTTCGCAAGATTGATATTCAATTGAATTAATTCATGGTTCGATTCCTCAATTATTCTAATAGCATCATTTAATTCTGCCGTACGTTCAATCACTTTGTGTTCTAGATTTTCATTTAATCGTATAATTTCCTCTTCAGCTTTTTTTCTTTCGCTTATGTCTTTACAAATTCCTTCATGGAATTTAATCGCTCCATCTGAATCTTTGATATACCGTGCATTGTCTTCGATCCAAATTATTTGACCATCTTTACGCCTTAATCTATAAGTCTCAATTTGATTTACAAATTCAGTGTTATCAGCATCTATGCCGTCTCGTTCCTCTGAACTAACATATAGTTGAGTAGGCACATGGACTGATTTTAATTCATCAAGATTATCGAAACCAAGCATTTTAACAAATGCAGGATTAGCACTGACTATATATCCTTGAGGAGTAGAGCGATAGAATCCATTAGGCATAGTATCAAATAATGTTCGATATTGATTTTCGCTTTCCTTTAAGGCTTCCTCTGCTTTTTTGCTGTCAGAAATATCAATAAAATCAATAGCAATTGTATTCGGTTGTGTTTGAAATACATGAGTAAAATAGTATCCGCCGAAATTTCCTTCACTATATTCAACTTCAAAAGATTGACTTTCTAACTCGCCCGAAGCAATCCTTTTGTATATTTCTGGAATATTAGTATTAACAAGATTTGGAAATGCTTCTTCAATTGTTAGACCAATTCGTTCATTATGCGAAATCTTGTTTATTTTGTCTGCGGCAGGATTACCACCTAAAAATATCAATTGTTTATTGGAGTCTAAATTATAGAAGTACATGCCGGTCGGAGACATCCTTACTATATTTTTAAATTTTTCTTCGCTTTCTCTTAGTGCTTCTTCCATATTGATGCGTTCAGTAATATCAATGGTATAGCCTGCGAGCAAATGCCTATCTCCCAAAATTACGGGGAATTTTATTGTTGTGTAATGCTTATTGTTTAAGTGTTCATCAATTTTAAGTACGACTCCGTTAGTTACTACTGTCCAATCATCTTTTGTGATTTTATCAGCAAACTCGGGAGGAAATAATTCTGCCATCGTACGGCCAATCATTACTTCGCTTTCAATTCCAATCATCTCAAGGAAATTATCACTGGCGAATATTACACTACTTTCGACCGGTGTAACTGATTTTATATAAGTGTGTATCGGAGAATGCTTTATAAATAACGTTAGCAATTCATTGCTTTCTTTGAGCTTTAGTTCGAATTGTTTTTTCGCTAGAATATCTT
>CAZIIZ010000489.1:0-1488 GCA_964539225.1 uncultured Hyphomicrobiales bacterium
GGCTACTCCGGCTTTTTTAGCGATTGCACTGGTCGGAGTGCCTTGGAATCCATTTTCATTAAATAATTTCAACGCCATCTCTAGTATTTGTTTTCGTTTGTCCGTCATTTATTTTCTACTGTTATTAATAATCGTAAAAACATACATACTGACTGACGAGTCAGTCTAGACGGTATTTTATGATAATTAAAAAAAATCAAATTATTTTTATTCATATTGTAAGTCCGTGGCACAACTTACAAATTCTAAAAATTGTCATTCTTGCGAAACGAGTCTTCGAGTGAATGCAGAATCTATAACTCTTGTAATAGCATAGAATTACAAAATATATAGTATTGATATGTATTCCTAATTGTTATTCTTGGAATAAGTATAAATTGATTTTTGCAACGGTCTTATTATTCTTATCTAAATTTCTTTACGAATGATTCGTCTAAACTTGTATAATAATAAGTTAGAAATAAACAGCCGAAATAATATGAGATATTTTTATATTTTAATTTTAGTAGTTCTTGCAAATACTATGAGTTTGATGTCGCAAGGCATTTCAGTTTTTAATTTGAATCAATCGCAATTTCCTAAAATAAAAGCGAAAATATTCGTACTTGATGCCAATGGCAATATTGCGACAGGAATTAATAAGAGCGATATTATAATTAACGAAGATGGAGTCCAAAGGGATGTAACGTTATTGGATTGTCCATTTCCTAAGCCGCCGGAAGCTCTGAGTGCCGTATTGACAATAGATGTGTCTGGTTCGATGACTGGAGCCGGCATTCAGAAAGCTAAAGCAGCTGCAAATGCTTGGGTGCAAGCGATACCATTGGGCAAATCGGAATGTGCATTGACCAGTTTCGATTCGCAAAACTATTTGAATTGCGATTTTACTAATGATAGAGAAAAATTATTAGCTGCTATAGATCAATTAAAAGCTCAAGGCGGAACTGATTATAATGCTGCATTGATAAATCAAATGTTCGGTAGCTTAGTGCTTGCCGAACGCGGAAAATACAAAAGAACTGTGGTCTTTTTAACAGATGGTTATGCTACCGGCGACGAGAATGCAATCGTGCAAAAAGCAAATCAACTAAACGCAAATATATATTGCGTAGTGCTTGGAGCTAAAGCTCCTGATGTATTAAAGAATATTACCAAACGCACCGGAGGCGAGTATTTCGAAGAAATAACGACGGCGGAAGATGCCGAGAGATGCTATAAAGATATATTAAATCGTTCTCAAGGCGGCGAACCTTGCTCGGTGGAATGGCTTTCCGGCGGTTGCCCCGATAACAGAAGAGTTGATGTCTCTGTTCCTAAGTTGAATATTGCAACTAAAGATAGATATTCTGTTAGTTTCGATTTGTTGCCGAAATTACTTATATTGCCGAATAATTCTTTGCGATTCGGTCCGATCGAACCGGGCAATTACCTAACGAAAAAGATTAAATTAATTTCTATAGAAAACACAGATAATAGAAGTTATTACAC
>CAZIIZ010000489.1:1498-3095 GCA_964539225.1 uncultured Hyphomicrobiales bacterium
AGTATCACGAACGATAATAAAAGATTCAAGGTTAAAGATTTCCCAATCGGTGGAGTCGTGTTGATTCCAGATGGGCAATTAGAATTAACCATTGAATTCGCACCATTTGATTCTGCTTATCAATTCAGCAGATTTAATATTCACGCTAATGCTTGCACCGGTAATTATTTCTATGCCAGCGGCGGCTATAATGGCGGCAAAAATAATACTTTAGCTATTATTGAGCCTAATGGAAGTGAATTATATTCAGCAGGAAGCGATTCCACAATTCGCTGGGACGGAATCCCCGAAGCTGATACTGTTAAAATTGAAATTTCTACTGACGGCGGTTTCCGTTGGCAAAAAGTAACAGATTATGCTTATGGATTGAATCATTCGTACAAACTGCCGAACGCAAATTCCGAGAAATGTTTGATTAGAATTAAGCAATTAGAAAGCACCGGCTCTAAATTGACTAATTTTCGAGCTCATTCATTTTTTGTACAGTCCGTAGCTTTAAGCTCGGATTCTAAATATGTAGCTACTTGCGGCGAAGACCGAAGTTTCAAAATATTCGAAATTGCGACTGGAACTAATGTTAATACCATAACATCATATTTGATCTATCGTTCGTCTGTGTTTAGCCCAGACGGTAGCAAACTCGCTGTAGCTATGTCTGATTATTCAATCAATATTTACTCTGCCAAAGATTGGTCGTTATTAAAAAATATTCCGGCAGCTAATTCATGGGTAGAGGAAATGTCGTTTTCGGCTGATGGTTCAAAATTAGCAACTGTAAGCAATGATGATGGTAAGCGAAAAGTAAAGATTTTAGACTTGGCTTCTCAAACTTCTGTACTAACCGAAGAACAAAATCAAGCAATTAATGCAATTACTGCTTCAGCAGATGGAAAAAATATTATTACATCTTCTGCCGATGGCACGATAATGATTTGGGATTTTAATTTAGGTACAGAAATAAAGACAATCAGCGGAGGAATGAATAGCTATGAAGCAATTGGGGTTAGCCCCGAAGGTACTCGATTAGTAGCATCAGCTAATGCCGGCTCTAAATTATGCGTAATTGATATACAGTCTGGTCAAATAGTTAGTCAAAAGGAAATGACTACCGGCAAGATTACCGATGTAGCTTGGAGTTATGACGGACAAAGTATTGCCGTGGCTAATGATGATGGATACCTTACGCTATATTCCGGCGATGATTATGATTCGCTAAGAACATTTCGCGAAAATACTTTCAAGATTAATGATATTGAATGGTCGAGAGATTCTAAATATTTAGTAGCCGGGACGAATGATAATTTTGTTCGTATTTGGAACTTCGAGCTGATTCTGCAAGAAGCTGTTTCCGAAAATTATTGGTCTATAGTTAGACCCCAATATACTGCTAAAAATATTGATTTCGGCAAGCTTCAAGTAGGAAATATTAAAGATAGTATCTTTGCGAACTTCATTACCAATACCGGAAAAGTGCCGCTGTCCGTAGCTAAATATGAAATTACTGGAGCTGATTCGAGTTCGTTTTTATTATTAAGCAATTTAGCTCCTTTAGAATTATCCACCAATCAATCGGAATACGTAGAATTGCAATTTCGAC
>CAZIIZ010000490.1:0-3088 GCA_964539225.1 uncultured Hyphomicrobiales bacterium
ATATCACCTTTTGATTCATTTGCTCAAATAATTGACGGCAGGGGCGAAGTAGTAATTGACGGCAAATCATACCTGTTAGACACAGGTCAATCAATTATTATTCCTGCTCATTCAGTTCATAAAATTTCAGCGAATGAGAGATTCAAAATGATACTGACTATTATTAAAAGCGGTTATGAATAGAATATTTAATCTCTAAAGCATTCGCTTTGCTATTCCGAATTAAGCCGATTCTTGAATTATAAAATTGATATTATGGGGAGATGCACTAAATCTCGGTATTAACTGCTACCCCATTATCTTATAAATCAATACGTCTGCTGTTGATAACTGTACTTTCACCAAGAAAGCAGTATATCGAACAGTCAAATGTTTAAGGAAAAAGTATGAAAACCATCATAACCAACATATTGGTTAGTGTATTCTTTATGTCCATCATTGGATTAACTTCATTTAATACATTAACAGCTCAAGAAGCAAAATTCCGCGAAAAAGCTTGGCGTGTCGGACTTAATGCTGCCGTTCAATCAAATTCTGCCTGCCTCGGCTGGCAACAATTGCACAATTTAGATTATAATTTCCATTCACCTGAAGATAATATCGATCTCGTCGATGGTACGGGTTGGGGAGCATATATTGGTATATTCGGCGAATATTTGTCCACCAGTTGGTGGGGATTGCAATTCAGAATGACTTATGATAACAGAAGTGCGTTGGTAATCGACGACACAAGATCGCCAATCCCGTCTTTCGATACGAAGATGAGTTATCTCTCATTTGAACCATTATTCAGAGTAGATCAGAAATTAATACCAAATTTGAATTTCTATGCCGGTCCATTTGTATCGGTAAAATTAAACTCTACTTATGATTTTAAATATGATAAAGATCAATCGGCGATGGAGTCTGATATTGAAGTTAATGCTGCAAATTCAGTTAGTTATGGACTTCAATGGGGCATCGCTTACGACATAAAAGTTTCAGATTTTAATTACAAAACTTCAATGATAGTGTCGCCATTTTTTGATTGGTCGTGGATGGCAAGCCAAAAAGCAAGCGAAAATGCACCTGATCAAAATTCATTAAATGATGTATGGTCCACTATAAGCTATAGATTAGGCGTGCGTTTGTCGTTAGAATATAGACCTGAAGATGAGGGATTGACCACTGATGCTAAAAACGGAGACCAAAAAGTTTTCGTGATGATGCCGCCCGAAAATACAATTGTTACTAAAAATATCAAAGGCTATTTTCCAATTCATCCTTATGTATTCTTTGATAAAGGTAACTCGCAAATCCCGCCGAGATATACAGTGCTATCAACAGCCGAAGCTACAAATTTCAAAGAAGCGGATATTGCGAATTTCGTCGAAGGCGACTTGACAGTAAAAGAAACCAACGTTGATCAATTAATGAAAAGTTACTACAATGTAATTAATATTTACGCCGACAGGATGCGTAAAAATCCAAATGAAAAGCTAACATTGAAATCAAGCGACCCAGACCAAATGACCGCACAGGCAAATGCACAAACTATAAAAGATTATATGGCGAATACTTTTGGTATAGATTCGAATAGAATCAATATCGCAGTAGCTCCTTTAGACAAGCCGTCCGGAAGTGCTACCACCGAAACTGTATCAAAAGGTTTAATAGCAGATGAAAATCGTAGAGTAGTATTTGAATTCAATAACGCCGATATGCTCAAACCAGTGCCATATACTATTAGGGATGAATCTTCAATTGATAACGATATGATATTCTCAATTAGCAAAAGCGAAATGATTTTAAGCTGGGACATTACAATTACAGGCGAAGGCAAAGCACTTTATTTCGGTCCATATACTAATTATTCAGAGAGAATCAATCCTTCGGAATTAATGACATTCTTGAAGTCCGGTAAATATAATGCAAAAGTAACTGTTACCGATTTGAATAGTAAAGTAACCGAAGAAAACTTAGTTTTTACTTTAGTCAAAGATAATGAAATCAAAAATGCTTCGAGATATTTAATGTTATTTGAATACAATGATGCTAATGCAGTGAAAAGCTATGAAACAAAAATCAGAGGCGAAATTGTGCCGGCTATCGTTGAAACTGATAGAGTAATTGTTCACGGTCATACCGATAATATCGGAACTGAAGCCGGAAATTTAATATTATCTCAGCAAAGAGCAGACCAAGCCAAAAGAATAATCGACGAACAATTAGTCAAGGAAAATAAAAAAATAGATGTGGAAGCATTAGGAATTGGTCAATCGAAAACTCAATACTCATTCAATAACCGATACCCCGAAGGCAGAATGTATAATAGAAATATATTTGTAGAGATTATTAAATAAGTGATTGAACAATAAAACAAGTTGTCATTCCTGCCGAACGATGCTTCGAACTTAGTAGTGTCATTCCTGCGGAACGAGTCTTCGAGTGGATGCAGGAATCTAAAGCATTTTATTATTAGTAATTTCTCTATCAATTGAATGAGCTAATATTTTGTATTGAAAAATCATAATGCAAAAGTCGTACAACATTTTCAGATTCCTGTATCCGCTCGAAGACTCGCTTCACAGGAATGACAAAAGAGTAGTTAGATTTTCTTTGATGAATCCTAAGAAGGATTTCCTGTATCCTCTCGAGACTTGCTTCGCTGGGATGATAAATTGTTTTTTAGTTTTGAAATAGTTTTGATATAAAAATGAAAATGATAATAAAATAAACGAAAGAAAATATCTTATGTTGTATTTAATCGCAATTGCTTTTATAATACTATGGTTGCTCGGATTAGTAACCTCTTATACCTTAGGCGGATTTATTCACATATTATTAGTAATAGCATTAATAATGATATTAGTTCGAATAATCAAAGGTAATAAAGAATTATGAAAACTATAGATAGCTCAGAAATCAAAAAGCATATTAAACCAAAGTTTAATGGTAAAAACAAAGCCCTAATGATAGTGTTCGTAGTAATGATACTTCTTTGTTTGTTGTTTACCGGCGGTGCTTTATCGGTTACGATTCAATATGCCGAATTCACTCAGAGCGGCTGGGAAAGTGGAATTAGTTGGATGTGGATGCCGGCTCTATT
>CAZIIZ010000491.1:0-3084 GCA_964539225.1 uncultured Hyphomicrobiales bacterium
CGGCAACATATTGCCGCATGGAATTACTCCGAGCTGAAGCATTTCACGACCTGTTTCGTAAACGTACATTTGAACATAACCCCATAGAGTTTGTACGGTCATATAAACGGCTACGCCCTTTTCTTGGCATCTTTTCAAAGCCGGGTAAAGAGGTTTATTTACGTGTCCGAGACCAGTACCTGCGATTACTATACCTTTGTAGCCTGCATCAATTAATGAATCAAAAATATCAGCCTTCATATTTGGATAGTAATATACGATTGCTACTCTGTCGTCGAATGTAGGAATGATAGTTACATTCTTATCTTTACGACGCTTGTTGTAATCATCTCTCATCGGAGTAATGTGCTGTCTGTCCACCATTGCTATTGGAATATCGCCAATAGTACGGAAAGTAGAGCGATATGAAGAGTGCATCTTGCGAACTCTTGTACCGCGGTGTAGCAATCCGTAAGAATCAGAAGTAGGACCGAACATACATACTTGTACTTCGGCTATATCAGACTCAGCAGCAGCCTTAACAGCGTGCATTAAGTTCAATGCAGCATCTGATGAAGGACGGTCAGAAGAACGCTGAGAACCAACCATAATGATTGGCACAGGAGGATTCTGAACCATAAAGGAAAGAATAGCGGCAGTATGGTGCAAAGTATCAGTTCCATGACCGATTACGATACCTTTCACGCCTTCGTCGATAGCTTTGCCAATTGCAGTAGCTAAACCGATCCATTGGTCAGGACCCATATTCTCAGAGAATACACCATATAGCTTTTCAGTTTCTAAGTTGCAATAATCTGCTAATTCCGGTACTGAACCGTATAATTCTCCCGGAGAGAATGCAGGAATTACCGCACCGGTTCTATAATCCAAACGGCTGGCGATAGTACCGCCTGTACCGAGCAATTTTACATTTGGTTTTTTGGGATCGAATGGGAAAGCTTTCTCCGGTACTTTGTAAATCGCTTCATTCTTACCTTCGGCTTGAATGTCTATTACTTTCTCGGCAGAAATACCAATATTATATCCGGTAATTAATTTAATTACGATGTGCAATTCATCGGCAGTAATAGAGCGTGGCAATACTCTACCAACATATAAAGCACCTTCATTTGTTTTGATTACGGCATCGCTCCACACGTGGGCATTATATTTCTGCAATACTTCTAAAGCTATACCACGATAGCCTTTGTACATATCTTCGTTCATTATTTCCTCCCTTCAATTAATTTTTCATTCAAATACTCAAGTGCTGTCGAGCCATTAATTCTGCCTCTAAGTTCGTCCATAATCATACCGAATAAGAATTCTTCTTGTTTCTCAGGATGATAGAAATCAATGCGATTCATTTTATCGTACATTTTAATGAATACAGAAGTAAAATCTTCTTTAGTCGCTAATTTTGGAAGTAATGTTTCGTCGAAATGTCCATTTTTCGCAGTCATTTCTAATACGTCGAACAATGCGTCTTTTACAATCTTTCCGGCTTGATAAGCTGCGAAAATTTGTTTAATGCAATTGTTGCATAGATTGTCAGTTTTGATTTTTCTTCTTCTCAATTTTTTCATATACTGAACTAAGACGATAGCCGCTAATTTCGGCTTAACTTTATGTTCTTTTACTAATTCGTCGAAAAGTCTAGCATATTTAGAAACTGCAAGTGATTTTACTAAATCCTGAGGTAAATTCAAAGTATTATAATGAGCTTCTCTTTCCCAATAATATTCAGGCAATTGAGCTCTGATCGCATCTAATCTTTCTTGAGTAATTCTAATTGGAGGCAAATCTGTATCAGGATACATTCTTTGCGGTCCAGGCAGAATTCTTTCGAATCCATTAGTACCGTCTTTGTGAGCTTGGCGAGTTTCGGAAGGAACACCAATAGTTGCTTCTTTAGCACGAATTACAATTTCTCCTGCTCCCATTTCAGCATCGCCTTGGTCGCCCCAGACGATTACCATAGTATCATTTTCGCCAGCACCGACTACTTTGCGGATTTTTTGTCCTTCGGCTGAAGTCAAAGTAATTTCGCCGCTATCACTGTTAATGATATTTGGTAATGTAGTTAAGCAGGCAATTACTCGCACTCTGTCGCTGATTTCGCGAGAGAAATAAGTATCAGTCTGAGTTTTATGATTTAGAATTCCTTTGAAATTACGAAGGGTAACGCATTTTACTACTTTACCTTCAGCAATTGCATTGAATACAGGTTCGAAGCCTGTTTTGCGTAAAATGCTTGTGATATCGTCAATTTTAGCTTCAAATGTCTCAGGAGTTACTCCGCGAGATTTTAATTCTTCTCTTATTTTCAGTAAGTTCCATTGACGCATAGCTTCATTATAAGTCAATAATGGAATTCGTTTGATGCTCGGAACGCCTTTGATTTCGATTCTTGTTCCGCCTGTAACGGATACGTTTACGTCTTGACGAGCTGCACCGACTCCGGTACGAACTTTGCCGGTAGAGCGAACGATACGGCGGAGAATATTATTAACTTCTGCAACTTCCTGCGGAGTTTTCATCTCTGGAGCTGTTACTGTTTCAATTAATGGCATACCCAAACGGTCAGCTAAATAAACTCTTCTATGCCCGATGTCGCTTGCTTCACGGCAAGAATCTTCTTCGATGGACATCTGAATAATATTTATCATTCTGTCTTTATAAGGCACCTGACCAGCGACTGAAGTAATCGCTGTTCTTTGGAATCCTGTTGGGATACTACCGTCCAAGTATTGCTTACGAGCGATATGCACTTCGTCCACAATATTAGCTTTATATAGCATCGCTACCTCAAAAGCAATATCCAAAGCTGTTTCGTTGCAATGGAATGGAGGAGTATCATCCATTTCGTAAGTACAAACTGTCTTGCGATTAATTCTGTAAATGATGTTCTTTTTGGTTTTGAATTCCATTAATGCAGTACCGTCATACTCGCCTAACTCAGATAGAGTTGGACGCATGTGTCTTAGTATTTCTGCGTGGTATTCATCATTGTAAACTCCGGCGGGACAGCGACAGAACAATTTTTTTTCTGTGTAAAGTTGCTGGTGAACTTCCAAACCGGACATAAATCCGATTTTGGCGTAG
>CAZIIZ010000492.1:0-3083 GCA_964539225.1 uncultured Hyphomicrobiales bacterium
AAACCGGAATGACAGTATTCATCGGTATTGTCGAAGATGTGTATAATGGTTAGAACTCCTTAGGAGTCGCACTTTTTACTAAAGTATAAATGTAGCTTCATTTCATTAGGAGCGGCGCAAAGAATCGGTTGATTATTCCTTGTCTCGCCATTTATATAAATATTTTACAAAAGTAACGAAGCTGAAGAAAATTATATTTCCGATAATAACTGCCAAAAGGTTTTTCGACACATTATTATAATCAAAAATACTCAATAAAATTACCGTAGCAATTGTCTCGATGATGATAATAAATATTTCTCTAATTATTGTTTTATTGTAATTCATACAACTATTAACTAATCTCTATACTTCTCATTGAGATAGTACCATTCTGAATTGATTCATGAACAGTTTTTACGTTCTCATCAGCTTGCTTCATCCCAAGTACGTATAAAAGCGGAATATAATGTTCAGTAGTCGGGATTCCCATTCTGTAATCTTTCAGAACTTTTGTGTAATGTAATAGATTGTCAATATTTAGATTCTTAATCTGCTCGGCGAACCAATTATCCATTTCCGCAGCCCATTCGGCAGGCTCGGCATTAGTTTCCCAACTTATATTTCTCAAATTGTGGATTATGTTACCGCTTCCGATAAATAGAATATTTTCGCTTCTGTATTTATTAAATTGTTTTGCGAAGTTATAATGTTCTTCAAGCGATTTATTAACGTCTAAACTTATTTCTAATACCGGAATATTTTGTTTAGGATATATATGCTTAATCACTGCCCATGCAGCATGGTCAATTCCTCTATTTACGTCAGTCTGCACTCCGAAATTATCGTTTACAATTTGATTTGCAATTTCGGGCAGACCATCGGCTTCGTACTTCACTTTATACAATTCATCAGGGAAACCATAGAAATCATAAATCTGCTTTGGTTTCTCGGACGAAGTTATGAACGTGCCTTCAGTTAACCAATGAGCCGAGAATACGATAATTGCTTTCGGCGGTTCAATTGTTTTGCTTAAATTATTTAAGAACTGAGTATATTTGTTATCGTCAATTGCATTCATCGGCGAACCATGCCCGATGAATAGTACCGGAGTTGTTTTATTGCTCATATTGTTTTAACCTTTCGCCAGTTTTTAATTCGAAATATTTGATTACAGTATCCGCGTTATTCGGCAATAGAATCTTGGAATAATACTCAATATTATATCTTTTATTACTGAATAACTCAAATGGATCTTTAGATTTGAAATTTTTAACTTTTGCTAACGTCTCACGCAAACCCGTCAAAGAAGCATTTTTGGCTGTTAATTTGTCGAAATTTTCTTCATCGCTAAATGTATTATTACTAAAGTTCGTTTCGGGATATTTCAAATCTATAGTAGAAACTTTCAAAGGTGAATAATCAATCTCTACAATTTTCATATAGTATTTGTCATTATCAATTTTATAAGTTTTGCCATATTGCGGAGAATTATAATATCCTGACAAAATCATCGGAATAATTGCCAAGCAAATGAATAATCCATTATTTGCAATATGCAATAATAAACCGTAAATAAAGTTATAGCGAACTCTCATGTATGCGATTAGAAAGCCGGTAATAAATTGCGGCAAAACAATAATAGGCAAGAATAGAATAACAAATAAATTAATCGGATAATTAAATGAATGTATTAAACCAAATATTATGGTAGATGAATAGAATATAGCACTAAAATATTTATTCCAGACAGCTCTTGATTTTGATTCTACTTCTTCTTTAGTTTTTCCGGTCTGCTTCATATTAATATAGTTAATTATTCTCAGCGGAATAATTTTATTATATCTCAGCCCCGCTCGGAATATTATCTCTTCAAAAATTGGTCCGACTATTACCATAAATATAACAATTAATCCTGGATTGATAGTCCGAATATATTTATCAATTATATTGGCATTAGTATCTATCAGTTTAAATAGTTCAAGCACGGATATTAATCCCGAAGCTATCATTATTAACACAATATTTAGCCCAAATACGACTAAAAATGATTTCCACTTCTTGCCTATAGTATATCTATCTTGAATATCTCTTGGGCTAACGAAGAAATTTTTGATTTTTATTAATTCATCTTTTATAATCGATTGCATTTTCATAGAACCTAAATTTACGAATATTATATTTATTGTTTTACAAATATACGTAAATTGTATTATTGATTCTATATATTTTTCATTATTTTAGACATCATTCTTTCCATAAATTTGCTGAATAAACAGTTCATACTATATTACTTACAAACCTTCGAACCTAACCATTATACACATCTTTTGTTTATGTATCAAAATTGTCATTCCTGCAAACGAGTCTTCGAGTGCATGCAGGAAATCCGTCTTCGGATTCAACGTAGTTAATCAAAAAAACAGTTAGAGACAATTCAGGAATTTTCTCTACAAAGGAATTCTAAGACGAGATTCCGGTATTTAGTTTCACTGAATCGTAAGAACGATTTGCTCGAAGACTCACAAAACCGGAATGACACTATTCATAGGTATAGCCGAAGATGTGTATAATGGTTAGCCTTTGTACAGATTATGAAACTGTCCGAAGGTAGTATCGAATCTTCACTTTTAGCGGGTTAAGCTTTGGCTGAATAGTTTTGATAATCTTGTATTTCGATATTATTCGTTTTTTGCTTGATTTATAAATATAATTTCCATAATTTAGAAGCTCATAATGATATAAATAACAAATGATAAATTTAAGTATAGAATACTATGGAAGTCGTTAGAACAGTAAAAGAAATGCAGGCAATAGCCAACAAATCAAGAAGTGAAGGCAAAAAGATTGCTTGTGTGCCGACTATGGGCTATTTGCACGAAGGTCATATTTCGCTAATTACTCGTGCGAAGGAATTAGCGGAAATTTCAGTAGCTACTTTATTTGTGAACCCTACTCAGTTCGCTCCGAATGAAGATTTCTCTCGCTATCCTCGTGATTTCGATAGAGACAGCAAGCTCTGCGAGCAAGCCGGATTGGACTATTTATTCGCTCCGACTGAACAAGAAATGTATCCCGAAGGATATAATACTGATATTAGAATC
>CAZIIZ010000493.1:0-3081 GCA_964539225.1 uncultured Hyphomicrobiales bacterium
CGGTATGGATATGATAATTCAATTTGGCAAGTTCTCGCTTTGCAGTCCAACCCAACAGTTTCTGCTCTTCTTCTTTCAAACGTTGAAATTCTTGAATCAAGTATATCTTAAATTCCGGGCTAATCCACATCCCAAATTCAAAAGCAATGTCTTTATGGGCATAAGTGCCACCGTAACGACCTGTTTTGGCTTGAATGCAAACAGCATTTGTTTTCTCGACAAATTCCTTCACGCTAATTTTAAAACTATTCAAACCTGCTTGATTTCTAATTAGGGCGAATTCGCCATAATTAAAATTGGGATTATAGAGCTTCTCCCAAATACCGAGATATTCAAGTGTATTTCGATTGCGTAACCAATCAGCAATAAAGAAATCTCCATCCTTGGCTTTTAGCATATCAGTCAATGAAATATAATCGGTATCATTGATTTGAATAATGGTTATTTCTCGCTCTTTAACAATTAACTTGCTCATCATCAATTCCGAAATAGTTTGAATTAATTATTTCCTTAATTTATGTGGTACAAATTTATGGATAATATTTTGCTTTGCAAAGGGAAAATAGGAGAAATTATTATTCATAGATTGAAAAATAAATGTTTGTAAAAAACTTTTGCGAATGGAAGAATAATTTCTTAATTTGCGAATATTAATTGTGGTAATATAATCGGAGTGTTTAAGGTGGTCGAATTTGCCCACTTTAAATAATAAGTTGCTGTAACAAGTTTTATATATGAATAAATATTAGAATTGTTCTATAAAAGTATGTTTCACAATCAATATTCGGGAGTAGTTTATGAATGATGAGATTTACAAAGGTACGCTTAGAGCGGGCAATCGGACATATTTTTTCGATTTAAAGAAAGCATCAAACGAAAAACTCTATCTTGATATTACAGAAAGTAGAAAAAAGGCAGAAAATACTTTCGAGCGACACAACATCATGATTTTCCAAGAAGATTTTAAGCATTTCAAAAATGAAATCGTCGAGATTTACGATAAGCATTTTACAAATGGATAATACATTCCACCTTCGGAAGGCTTCTTAGTCCTTCCGAAGGTTTTCAGCCAATAAGGTTTGGATTTGAATTGAGAATTTTCTACTAAGGTTGAGGATGCTTTAAGTTTTGAGAGAATTCATTCGGAAGGAAAAGACTATCGAGAAAAAAGCAAATATTATTCTAAGCTGATCTCCACTCTACGATTATTAGCTCTGCCATTTTCTGTAGCATTGTCGGCAATCGGAAATTTCGCACCAAATCCGGTAGTAATTATATTATTAGGTTTTTGCCCGTGAAGAACGAGATAATTTTTAACTGATTCAGTTCGCTTTTGCGAGAGAGTTAGGTTGAATTGGTCAGAACCAATATTATCAGTATGCCCGTCAATGTGTATCTTTTTGTCGGGATGTTTCGATACAAAATCTATTAAGCGGTCTAATTCTGAATTTGATTCCGGCTTTAATTCTGATTTGTTATAATCGAAGAAGATATTTTTGATGATAAATTTTGTTTTCTGTTCGATAATTTCGTATTCGGAGTTCAGGGTAATATTGTTGATTATTTCTTTGTTTGATTTTATTTTTGATAAATCAATATTGTCCGAAGCGGGATAATATCCTTTGCGTTCAGCGAAATATCCGTAATTCTTACCTAATGGCAGAACGATGAAGTAACTTCCGGTCTGAGGATTGGTATTAATTTCTCCGACTACGAAATGAGTGCTCAAATCTTCCCATTTAATTTTTGCAGAAATTGCATGTCCTGATTTGTCGGTAACTTTGCCTCTGATAGTAACCACTTGATTTGGTTGAGCTTCCTTAGGCAAGTAAATTGAGTATAAATCCCATCCACCTTTACCGTCCGGACGATTATGAGCCGCAAAAAAAGCACTATCGCCTTTCAACGAAACGGAATAACCCCAATCATCATTTGCTGTATTTATCTCTTTTCCCAAATTAATAGGTTCAGACCATTGAGTCCAAGATGTATCGCTTAGCCTAGTAGATTTAAATAAATCGAGTCTGCCCATACCGGGATGTCCATCGGAGCTGAAATACAAAGTCATACCGTCGGGATGTAGGTAAGGTGCTCGTTCTGCATAAGGCGTGTTGATAATATTGCCGAGATTGATTGGAGCAGACCAACCGGTATCGGTCTTAATTGAAGCATATATGTCCATATTGCCCATTAGATTACCGTGGAACAATTCTCCATAACGTGCGAAAGTCCCTATTGGTCCTGGTCGATCGGAGGAGAATATCATCACTTTCCCATCCGAAGATAAATTAGCACCTTCGTCCGTAAATTCTGAATTAATTGGACGGGGAAAATGGCGAACCGAACCCCAGCCGTTTTCTTCTTTTTCGGCATAATAAATATCAAAGTTGCCCAAAGTACCCGGAAAATCGCCGGATAACAAAAGAGTATTGCCATCGACGCTAATATTATCTACGGTTTCGTCCATCCGTCCATTAATTGTTCTGCCTATGTTTTGAGGATTATGCCAATTACCTGTAGAGTCTAATGAGCTAACATATACATCTGAATTCCCAAAATTCGGTGTTCGGCTTCGAGCCGAAAAATACATAGTCGTACCATCTGGAGCTAGAGTCGGATCCCATTCGTCGAATTGTGTGTTGATAGTATTTCCGAGGTTGTTTACTTTTAATCCATATTCTGGAGAAGAAATCATGTCAATTATCTTTGCAAATCGCATGGAATCATCTGGAAAAAGAGGAGCAAAAGCTTGATAAATGTACTTAGCAGAATCCCAATTTCTCTCATTAATATATCTGTCGGACAGCCGTTGCAATGCGAGAAATCCATTTTCGGAATTAGGATTTTTCTTGATATAATTTACGTAAATATATAGCATATCTGACTGCGGGGTTTGAAAAAGCATTAATTTCTCAAGGTAGTCTGTTTGAGTTTTTATAAATTGCTTTTCCGCCGGAAAGAGATTTACGTACATATTATAAATCTCCAATGCGACTGCGGCTCTGCCTGCCAATTGATGTCTGTTCGCCATATTAACCACTACATTAAGCGAGGAACGATTTGGAGCATTTTGCTTAATAT
>CAZIIZ010000494.1:0-3072 GCA_964539225.1 uncultured Hyphomicrobiales bacterium
CTTACTTTGATAAATTATATGTTGGATGATGGACTTCCTATTATGCTTGTTGCCGGAATCGATATTACCGACAGAAAAAATGCAGAAGATGAAATCCTACGCCTCTATTCTGAACTCGAACAATCAAGTATTCGAGAAAAAGTGTTAATGCAAGAAATTATTTCTAAGCAAGAATATGAATTAACTCAAATATCTTTGCAGATGGCTGAGAGAAATTTATACCTAATCAACCTCAAAGAATCAGTACAAAACTTGATTACAAAAACTTCGAAGGAGTTTAGAATTTCTGCTAATAAAATAATTGATAAAATCAATACTAATCTTCGAGATAATGACTCTTGGAAACTTTTTGAAGAACAATTTACACACGCAAATCCCGATTTTTTAAATACTTTATCAGCTGACAATTTTGAGTTATCCATTTCCGAAATTAGAACTTGTATTTTAATTCGACTCGGTCTTAATACCAAGCAAATAGCTTCGATTATATATTTGAGCGAACGAACAATCGAAACTCAGCGTTTCAATATTCGGAAGAAATTAAATATTGCTCCTAATGCTTCATTATCGCAATATTTGTATAAATTATAATAATATATTAACCCTTAGCTACATAGTTTTTTTCATAGCGATAATTTGAAATTAATATTTAACATTGCTTGCTTTAAAAATATTAGTAAACAAAATGGAGGTTTAAATACTATACTCCAGCTTGAAAATTTTGAAGTTTAAAGGAGATTTAAAGTAAAAAAAATCAATTATCAAATATATTAATTTTATAGAAATTTGATATAGAATCAAATTCGTTTTATTACCAACTATCAAAACTATGAAAAATCTAATTTCATCACTATTAGCTTGATATTATATTTTGCTATTATTCTGAAGCCAATTGTAGTCGAGTTCTCCGGCTTATATTCAAACACTTGTTCGTTATGACTGCACTTTGCTCATAGGAAACAAAAATTAGTGGTATATTAAACTAATGATTACGGAAATACTTGGATACAATGCTATTATTGAATTTACTAGCATTGTTATAATTGGGATGTTAATTTCTGGAAATACTTTGTATTTAGAGCAATCGCAGAGCGGAGGAGTATCTTTTTGTATATCTGCGAATATTTCTTGATTATCGACTAATAAATACTCATTATTGAATAAATATTCAAAATTACTTTGGTTGTTTAGGTATTATTTTATATTTTAGTAGGCTTGGAGTAATAGCTGTTTTGTATATTGGGCGTTAGGCAGTTATTTTTTTAATATTGACAAATAACTGCATTATCAATATATCAAAAGGCTTACTTAATGAAAAAGATTTCAACTATTTCTTCCAATGAAGAACCAATTACAATATGCTATTTAGGAGATCTTTATGTGTAAAAAGTATTTTATGACGCTTATAATTTTAATGTTAAGCTGTTTAGGAGCAAAAGCACAATGGACGCTGACAAATGGACCGTATGGAGGGAGTATCCGATCTATAGCGATTTCGAATACAAATTTGTATGCAGGGACTAACGAAGGAATATACTTTTCTACTAATAATGGTAATAATTGGACAAAATTGATTAATGGTTCTAATGATAATAATATCCAATCTTTAGCTGCTAAGGGTTCGGATTTGTTTTTTGGAACACTAAATGGACTCTACGTGTCTAGTAATAACGGAACTTCGTGGACCACAAGGCAAATAACGAATATCCCTTACGGCACAATTCATAGCATTCTTATTAAGGACTCTGCTATTTATGCTAGTGGGCAAAGGGGAGTATTTCGCTCAACAGATAACGGGCTTAATTGGACCGCAATAAATACAGGATTAACGACTGAAACAGTCTATGATGTATTCATTAAAGATTCTAACTTGTATGCGTGTACAGTCATCGGAGTATATAGATGTTCTGCTAACAGTGAAACATCTTGGACTCGAATGAATTCTGTTTGGTCAAGAAAGATGACAATACTTGATACCACACTTTTTATAGCTACTATGAATGGAGTGTATTACTCTTCTGACAATGGAACTAATTGGACTCAAAGCAATACTGGATTAAGTACCACAATGTCAAACTCAATAATAGCAATTGGTTCTAATTTGTTTGTTGGTACTAGCGGAGGTGGAGTTTATCGTTCTAGTAATAATGGATTGAACTGGGTTGCTAGCAATACTGGAATTACAAATTTGAATATTCTTAGTTTTGCTAAATCGGATTCGAATATATACGCAGGAACTGACGGAAATGGAGTATGTCGTTCAACTGACAATGGTAATTCATGGACTACTTTGAACAATGGCGGAGTTAGAAATTCAGTTTGGAATGTCCTTACTTCCGATTCAATAATTTACTTAAGTACGTTTAATAGTGGTTTATACCGTTATAGGGATAGTGTTACCAATTGGCAAACAATAAATAATGGTCTAAGCAATTATCAAATAAACGGATTTTATGTTAATGGCGAAAACTTGTATTCAAGTGGGGTTTATAATGGAGTATTTCGTTCGACAAATGGTGGAAATTCTTGGACTTCGATTAGCTCAGGTTTGGGAACTAATACCGTAAATTGTTTTATAAATTATTATTCTAAGCTTTACGCAGGAACGTCGGGAGGAGGAATATATTATTCTTCAAATAATGGAACTAATTGGGTAACTCGGAACTCCGGTATAACTGATAATTATATAATGAATTTTGCGGTTGCAGGGGCATATATTTATGCTGGTAGTTTTGATGGAGGAGTATTTCGCATCGCCAATGAAGGAAGTTCTTGGACTCAAATTAACACTGGGTTGACGAATCTCAGAATAAATTGTATAGCAGCGGCTGGAGCAAATGTTTTTGCAGGTACAGAGAGTGGATTATTTCGCTCCACGAATTATGGCACAAATTGGACAGCAATTAATATCGGTTTGAATAATTATGAAATTAGAAGCTTACTTATCTCAGGTTCGTATTTAATTGTTGGGACTCATGGAGGTGGAGTATATATTTCCAATAATAATGGAACATCTTGGACTCAATATCTCAATCCATTGACCAATAATGATATACAAAGCATAGGAATATC
>CAZIIZ010000495.1:0-3066 GCA_964539225.1 uncultured Hyphomicrobiales bacterium
AGCAAAGACTCTTCCTCCACGATTATAATGCTCCATTACGTCGTCTAAACTGTGCAATTCGCCGTCGTGCATATATGGACCGGTTTTCTCTATATTTCGTAGTGTAGGAGTTAGGAAAGTCCCGCGATGCTGCCTCAGTCCAGTAACTTCATACCTACCTTTATCGAAATAGTGAGTAGTTACTCCGGTGTTATGAGGAAGCCCATCGGTAAAGAATATTCCTGAATGGCAAACGGAACAGCGAGTACGTTCGCTGAAAAACAAAGTCATTCCATCTTGCTCTTCTTTGCTTAAAGCTGATTTATCGCCATTAATATACAAGTCGTATCTCGAATTGCCAGAGATCATAGTTCTTACGAATGTTGCGATAGCTTGGCTTATTAATGGTGCAGATATTTTAGTATTTTCTCCGAATGCTTTTTTAAACATAGTCGGATAAATATCAGAATTTTCTAAGCGTTTTACAATTTCATTAGTATCCGATCCGAATATAGTCGGCATCCACATACTTCTATATGCGATTTTATCAATACTCTTCCCTCTTCCATCCCAAAACAATTCTTTCCGGTAAGCTACATTCACCAATGTCATATTATTTCTGTTCTCGGAAATATCGTCAATTCCTCGCGAGAAGCTCACATTATTAGTAAATGCGTACTCCTGCTTCATGCAATGCGAGCAAGACGGAAAACTCGTATCTCTAACTAACAGTGATTCGTAGAATAAATATCTGCCCAGTTCAGCCTTTTCCTTAGAATATGGATTATTTTTCGGGAAAGGCGGTTCCGGGAAATGAGACGGTACTATTAGGCGATCACTATAAGCTTCGGGCATTATTTCACTAGAATTATGAGAGCAACTAATTCCGAAAAGCACTACCGATAATATCAATATATATATTTTTTGCATACTATTTCCTTATTTCTTGAATCCATATTACACTAATAACACACAAAAATATTAAATATCTCACAAATAATTGAATATTACTAAAATAATTTCTTAGTTTTGTAGTTCATTATTTTATTTAGAATATTAAAGAGTAAAAAATGCAAAGAACAATGCTTAAATCCAAAATCCACAGAGCGGTAGTTTCTGAAGCTAACCTAGCTTATGAGGGAAGCTTTACAATCGACGAAGATATTTTGGATGCCGCTGAAATTCTGCCTCACGAAAAAGTCTCAGTAGTGAATATTAATAACGGCGAGCGATTCGAAACTTATACTATTGCAGGACCAAGAGGCAATAAAGACTTCTGTTTGAACGGTGCAGCCGCTCGTAAAGGGCAAGTGGGCGATGTGGTAATCATAATCAGTTATGCTAACTACGACGAAAAAGAGTTGGAGACCTACCAACCGAAAGTTGTATTAGTAGATATGGAAAATAATATTAAAAAAATAAGCTAATCATTCCGACAATAAATTTCAAAGCCTTTTTATTAATTTTTTAAGAAAAAGGCTTTTTCTGTTTAATACTCTTAATAACATAATTGCTTTATATCCGTCTCACTCAATCCATAGTGTTCAATGAAATATATAATAATATTATTATTAATAATAAATTCGGAGTTCTTGATGACCAAGCCGATAATTCGCCCAGCGACCGTAGCCGATACTTTCTATCCAAAAGATAGAACTGAACTCAAATCACTGACTGAGGCATATCTGAACAATGTGCCAACCGATTCAGATAACGTGCTTATGGATATTTCCGCTATCATTGCACCGCACGCAGGCTATGTCTATAGCGGTCAAGTAGCAGCGTATTCGTATAAGCAATTAATCGGCAAACAATACGATTTAGCAATAATCCTTGCTCCGAGCCATCAGAAATACTTTGTCGGTTCTTCTGTATTTAATGGAGATTATTATTCTACTCCTCTCGGAGATGTCAAAGTTGAAAAAGAATTTGCAGATTTAATAATTGACAATAAAAGTATAAAATTATCATTAGACGGACACGAATGGCAAACGTCGAGTACTGAGCATTCCTTGGAAGTGCAATTGCCTTTCCTGCAAATTGTGCAACCGACATTGCCTATTATTCCAATAGTAATCGGTTCGCAAGATTATTCCACAGTTAATAGCTTGGTATTGTCGATTGTAAACGCAATCAAACAATCAAATAAAAAAGTATTATTAATAGCATCGAGCGATTTATCCCATTTCCACAGTCAAAATACGGCACATCGATTGGACTGGAGTTTGATTGAAGCATTCGAAGATTACGATTACTTCAAATTGGAATTGAATGCTTTCGGTAGAAACTGGGAAGCCTGCGGAGCAGCTCCAATATCAGTAGCCATGCAAGCATCGGAATTGCTTGGCTCAAATTTATGCCTTGCTTTGAATTATGCCACTTCCGCCGATTCTCCGTATTCTGGAGGAGATACTAATCGAGTAGTAGGATATTTCAGCGGAATCATCGGCAAATCATCTTTAGAATCTGATAGCTTATTGCCGAATTTTAGCGATGAAGAAAAATTATATCTTAAAGCATTAGCGAAAGCCAGCGTAGAAAGCAAAATAAACAATCATCCAATAGAATTGCAATTGCTCGAAAACGAGAATTTAAAGTTGAATTTCCCGGCATTCGTAACGATAAATAAGAATAAAGAACTTCGAGCTTGTATGGGGCATATTATAGGCAGTCAAGATATTAATAATGAAATTATTTCTACGGCTCAAATGGCTGCTACTCAAGATTACAGATTTGGAGCAATTCGCCCCGACGAACTAAAAGATTTGGAATATGATGTTACCGTGCTTTCGAGAATGAAGCGGATAACCGATAGCAATACTATCGAAATTGGCAAGCACGGACTATATATACGCTATGGTCAAAATTCCGGACTTTTATTACCGCAAGTGGCAAGCGATAGAAATTGGACTATAACTGAATTTTTGGAAAATATATGCTACAAAGCCAATCTACCGAAGGACGCATATAAATCAAAAGATGCACAAATATTTATATTTGAAGCAATTATAATAGAATAAAATTTGACAATGAATAAATAGAAGATATGCAAGATAAAGATAATTACGAAATCACATCAGCTGATTT
>CAZIIZ010000496.1:0-3062 GCA_964539225.1 uncultured Hyphomicrobiales bacterium
GAAGATATGGCGAATACTACACGATGAGAGGGATTCAAGGCAATGATAGATTTTTAATCTTAATAGATGGTCATAAAATAAATCCACCGACTGGAACATTGATGTCTGTCGGTAACTCAATATCATTAGATTTTGCCAAACAAATAGAAATTATATATGGACCAAGTTCGGCAATGTTTGGAGCTGATGCCTTTGCCGGAATAATTAATATTATTACTAAAAGTTCAGACTCAGAGCCATACAATATGTCTGCGAATGCTGGATTGTCGTCATTTAATAGTAAAGATATATCTGTAAATGCCCAAGCGAAATTAAATGATGATTTCAGCTTTTTAGCTACAGCACGATTTTATCAAAGCGATGGAGTCGATTTTATGGGGCGGGATAAGGCTTATGATATAATTAATACTTACGTAGCTCCTCAAACAAATAAGTTCGAACAACCCAAAAATGATTATACTTTGTTTTTCAAAGCAAATTACAAAGACTTATCACTTGGATATTTCAGGCAGCAATTCGATGAAGGAAATGCAATTGGTCATCTTCCGACTAATTACGTTTACAATAAAGAGAATAAATGGGCAATGTCTCTAGATAATGTTTGGTTAACATATAATTTAGATTTGAAAGAAATTGGTCAAATTACTTTTGACTACAATTTGGTTTACCATTTACAGGATAATTCATCCCAATTCTATAAATGGAAAAAAGCCGGAGACGTTTTAGGCGATACTGTTAGTCAATTTATGACTGGTAAGGATTTAGCGAATAAAGGAACAATTACATATTTCAAAGAATTCGCCCCGAACTTCAGAATTATTTCGGGAATTGAATTTGAATATACATCAAGCATTCCTCCTTATGCCAATGATCAAGTATTAGGCAATTCTTATAAATATGAAGGTCTAAATGCAGATAAAATTGATGATTCATTGACAGTGAACGAGACACGTACTGCTCTATTTGCTCAACTTACTTGGTCTCCGATTACTCAATTAGATATCGTACTTGGAGGAAGATATGATTATTCTTCAGCTTATAAGGGTACATTCAACCCTCGTGCAGGATTGGTCGGTCGTCCAACAGAAACTACTACTATCAAATATTTATTTGGTACGGCATTTCAAGCACCGTCTCTATTCTATCAATATGAACAATTTGGTACCCCCGCTGCGGCAATGCTTTCGACTAAAGAAATGAAAGCAATTGACCCTAACTGGGAATTGAAAAATCAACTCGTTACTTCTAATGAAATAAGTATTTCACAAAAAATTTCTAACAATATCGTCCTTAAAGCTTCCGCATTTATTAATTCTATGAGCGATTTGATTCAAAGAGTTACTTTTGACACTACGAAATCCACTACTAATAAATATTTCGGTACTAAAACCAATGGTATTAGGAATGAAAACGTAGGTAGCCAAACAGCGAAAGGTATCAATTTAGAAGCTCAAATGATAGTAACAAAGGATATTGATTTATATATATATTACAATTACTTGAATTCAAAATCCGAAGAAAAAACAGGCGATATAGAAATTCCACGTACTTCTAACCATAAAATATGGGCAGGCTTTACATATTCAAATATTTTTGAATATTTCTCTATAACACCAAAATTCAGATGGGCAAGCGACATTTATAATTTGAATAAAACATTGTTTCCTAGTGGAAAACAAGATGGTTATTTCCTATTGGATCTAACTCTTACCGCTCGTAATGTATTTAATTATGTAAATATATATGCTGCTTTTGAGAATATTCTAGACAAAAAATATACCCAAGCCGGTATGTTTTATCAAGCGGCTCCAAACACAGCCACTATACCTCAAAATGGATTTACTTTCCGAACCGGATTGAGTGTAAAATTCAATTAACCACAAAAGCATATTAATGGTTTAACTTGCCTCGCATCTTTCTGAATAGAAGAGCGAGGCAAGTGTGATTTTTATAACAAAAGCAAATCAACACTTATTATTTATATTCTATTTTTTCTCAAAACTTTTTCATAATTTGTTCGTCTAAACTAACTTAGGTATTGTTTAACATTTATATAAAGTACAAAGTATGAAAAGTTATTTCCTATTAGCGGCTTTCGCTATATTTGCTCCGATGATGACTTTCGCTCAAGGCGGCTCGGACAATCCGTTCTTCCAGAAATGGACTACTAAATTCGAAGTGCCTCCATTTGATCAAATCAAAGTAGAGCATTTCATGCCAGCATTTATGGAAGGCATTAAGCAACAAAAAGCTGAAATCGATGCCATCGTAAATAGCAAAGACAAACCAACATTCAAAAACACTATAGAAGCTATGGAATATAGCGGAGAATTACTTACTAAAGTAAGCTTAGTATTCGACAATTGGTCAGGCTCGAACATTAGCCCTGAATTGCAAAAGGTTTCCTCAGAAATCGCTCCGATTCTATCTAAACACGGCGATGATATTTCGTTAAACGAGAATTTATTCAAAAAAGTAAAAATAGTATGGGACGAAAGAGCAAAACTGAAGCTTAATCAAGAACAAGGCAAATTATTAGAAAAAACATACAAGAGTTTCGCTCGCAATGGTGCTGCCCTGAATGATAAAGACAAAGAAACATTGCGTGGTATCAATGGAAAATTATCATTACTTACTATCAAATTCGGCGATAACGTATTAGCCGAAACAAATGCTTTTAAATTAGTAATCGACAACAAAAAAGATTTAGCCGGACTTCCTGACGGTTTGATCGCTGCCGGAGCTGAAGCCGCTGAAGAAGCTGGAATGCCGGGCAAATGGGTTTACACTTTGCACAATCCAAGCGTAATGCCGTTCCTACAATATGCCGACAATCGCGAACTTCGCAAAAAAATCTGGACTGCATTAATGATGCGTGGTAATAACAATAATGAATTTGACAACAACAAAGTGCTAAAAGAAATTTTAGACCTTAAATTGCAAAAAGCTAAATTACTTGGTTTCAAAACAGCTGCCGATTATATCTTAGACGAAACTATGGCTAAAAAACCGGCTAAAGTGTTCGACTTACTTAATAAATTATGGAAACCAGCTTTAACTGT
>CAZIIZ010000497.1:0-3057 GCA_964539225.1 uncultured Hyphomicrobiales bacterium
CGAGAGCATTTTTCACAGCTTCGGCACGCTTTTGCGATAGTAATAAATTCGCTTCCGGCTTGCCATCGCTATCAGTATGCCCGACGATTTTAATTTTTACTTCTGGATTTTCTTTCAATACTTTGGCTATATCTGCTAAAGCTCCGTTGGATTCTGGTTTAACAGTTTCTTTGCCGGTATCGAAATAGATACCATAAGATATTAATTTACCTTCAGAAATTAATTTACTGCGAGTGTCCGGAGCGGCAGTAGTAATTTTCATATTTGAGAAAAATGGATGTCCTTGCTGACCCCACATTGAGAATCGCAATCTGTTGAATTTTGCATTTAGTGGCAAAGCCGTAGGTCCATCAATTACTTTCATTCCGGCATTATATATGCGAAGTCTCCTTTTTTGCACCCAAATAATAACATGATTAACTTGATTGATTTTGATTGGAGCTAATTCACTGCTCGATTGTGCTAAATAGTTTTGCTCTTTATATCCATCTACTGACCAACGATAATTATTAGCAGTTACATGGAATCCTTCAGTTCCGGGCACCAATCCTGTTTGCAAGAAGTCTTCAGCAGTAGTTAAAAATGTCAAATAGAAACTCGCTTGATTTTCACTTTGTGATTCATCAAGAGTAGGGATTACATCGAATTCAAAAATGAAATTTTCCGGCAAATCCAAATCTTTCATCAAACAATATACATTGTCTTTGGAGCTAGCATAAAGCCAATTGCCGGGGAAATTGTCGATAGTTCGCACTTCGCCCGAGCCGTCAGTAGTCCATAGTTGGGGGAAATCACCAATTGCATCTTGCGAGAAATCTTCGTAGAATAAAGTTTTATCGCCCGGCACGAAGTCATATTTCGAGTAACTTTTCAAATCCGCTTTGACGGGTTCGGCGGTTTGTTCTTGCTTTTGTGGAGCTTCTTCCTGCTTTTGTTCGGGAGCTTCTTCTTTGCCTTCGATAGCTTCTTCGACTTTTTGCTCAACTTTTTCTTCTACTTTTTTCTTTAAAAATTCAAATTGGGAATAAGAATAATTAGTTGCTAAAGTGAAACATAGAAAAAGAGTAAATATTCTAATCATAAACACCTCTGTATAGTTAAGTACAAATTCTGTTATACGTCAAGTATTGGTAATTTATTGTGAAATTGATAATAATGTAATTAATTGTTCATATCTAAACGTAAATTCACATAAAAACAGCCGCACCCTTTTTGGAGAGAGTGCGGCTGCTTGGCTTTATACTGCATACCTTCAAAAGAAAGGTTATGTTTTTATTCTTCTATGTTTCTTGCTGCTAAGTAATTGTAGAAATTATTGCGATTGTCGATTTGCTTTTGAGCATATTCGGCGTACATCTTAGCCAAATCCGGATGGCTCTTAGCTAGCATTTTGAATCTATTTTCTGAATTCAAGAATTCAGCTACTTTAGTTTTCGGAGGTTTCGAATCAATTTGCAATGGATTCTTGCCTTCGGCAGCTAATTCAGGATTAAATCTGTACAGCAACCATTGACCTGCGTCCACGACTGATTTTTGGTGCGACATCGGAGCCGACATATCAATACCGTGAGCGATACAGTGCGAGTAAGCGATGATGATAGAAGTACCTTCGTAGGCTTCTGCTTCAGCGAAAGCTCTCAATGTTTGTTGGTCATTAGCTCCGAGAGCTACTGATGCCACGTAAACATTATTATAAGCCATAGCCATCATGCCGAGGTCTTTTTTGTATGTCGCTTTGCCGTTAGAGGCAAATTTAGCGACTGCACCGATTGGAGTAGATTTAGAGCTTTGACCGCCTGTGTTAGAATACACTTCTGTATCCATAACTAAGATATTTACGTTTTTGCCAAGGGCAATCACGTGGTCAAGTCCGCCGTAACCAATATCATAAGCCCAACCGTCGCCGCCGAGTATCCAAACAGATTTCTTAACCAAATAATCAGCTACAGCCATTAAGCGATTGGCTTCGAACGTACCGATTAATTCTACTCTTTGCTTTAGAATCGCAACTCTATCGCGTTGAGCAGCGATACCTTCTTCAGTGCTTTGATCGGCATTCAAGATATTAGTTACTAATTCTTCGCCCAATTCGTTTGCAAATCTTGCTAAAATATGTTTAGCGATTTCTTCTTGTTTATCTACTGCCATTCTCATACCAAGACCGAATTCGGCATTGTCTTCGAATAATGAGTTAGCCCAAGCCGGACCGCGACCATTGGCATCTTTGCAGTATGGAGTAGTTGGCAAGTTACCGCCATAGATTGAAGAGCAACCGGTAGCATTTGCAATTAAAGCTCTATCGCCAAACAGTTGAGATAACATCTTAACGTAAGGAGTTTCGCCGCAACCAGCACAAGCACCGGAGAATTCAAATAATGGTCTCTGGAATTGCTGAGATTTGATTTGAGTAGTTTTAATTCTAGCTCTGTCTAATTCAGGCAAGCCCATAAAGAAGTCCCAATTTACGCCTTCTTGCTCACGCAATGGTAGCATCGGCTGCATATTAATAGCTTTAAGTGAAGTATTAGATTTATTCTTAACCGGACAAACTTCAACGCAAACGCCGCAACCGGTACAATCTTCCGGAGATACTTGCAAGCAGTATTGCATTCCGGCTAATTCTTTATCTTTTATAGCAATGTGCTTGAATTCGGCAGGAGCATTTGCTAATTCAGATTCTTCAACTGCTTTGAAACGAACCGAAGCGTGAGGACAAACGGCAGTACATTTACCGCATTGGATACAAATTGCCTCATCCCAAACCGGAATTTCTAAAGCTATACCACGACGCTCGAATTGAGTAGTGGCAGTAGGCCAAGTACCGTCATTAGGGAATACTGATACAGGTAAATCTTCGCCACGTCCGGCTATAATTTCACCAATTACTTCTTTAACGAATTTCGGAGAATTAGCAGGCACTGGAGCGTGAATATCGAATTTAGCATTTACTTCTGTCGGCACAGATACTTCGAATAAGTTCTCTAAAGTATTATCCACAGCTTGCAAATTCATTTTTACAATTTCGTCGCCTTTTTTGCCATAAGATTTTTTGATTGA
>CAZIIZ010000498.1:0-3040 GCA_964539225.1 uncultured Hyphomicrobiales bacterium
TTGGCTTTAGCTCAGTTTTATTGATACCTTCTGGGCAAGAACGATGAGTCAATACTACTTTCACTTTCGCTACCACTTCGTCATTCACACTATAAGTTGCTTTCTTGCCATCCATTACATCGAAAGTAATCTCGCAGGCTAATGCAGATATGGAAGTAATTATAAACATTGCCAAGATACCGAATAATATATTTAGCTTTTTCACTGCTATTTCTCCGAATTTTTAATTTTGTAATATACATTTATACAAAGATACGTAATTCAATTCTTATGCCGAAATTATTTTAATTTAAAACTCAAAACAATATAACCGCATATTCATATAAGTCGTTTATATATATGTATATTGCAAAATCTGGGGAAAACTTAATTTTTCTTGTCTCAAAGAAATAATCGTCAATTTAATTCAATCACGACAATATTGTCGATAGTTTTAGAAATTATGACATATTAAGATAATTACTAAGGTAGAATTATCTATTGAAATTTTGAAGTTTTATTATTAAATTTACCTTTCGCAGTTATATATTGATGTAATTGTCTCGATGATATTAATTAATGTCGTAGATATTAAGCTGTTCCTCATATCTTTTGCAATTTTGTATTGATAAAATTGTCTTAATAGTACTGAGAAGATTATATAAATAAAATGGAGCTTTAGCGAGATGAAATTCAGATATAATAGTATTTTATTTTTGTGCTTGGGATTGTTAATGTCTTGTATCGACGAGAATCCGAACTTAGTGAATCCGCCATCGCAAAAGGAAAGCGAAAATGTACGATTTATTAATTATTCCGGCGACAAAGCTGTTCGTTTCTTAAATTTAAATTCTACCGACTTTTTATCTGCGGAATTTGGTTTTGCCTCGAAGGCAGTTAATCCGCCTTCGGATTCTGTAGTGGCATCGATTACGAATTCCGGTGTAGTAGAATTCAAATATCCTCGCAAAATAAGATTCGTTCGCTCCACTTTTACTACTTTTCTAAGTCTTCCTTCGCCTAAAGGAGCAATCAAAAATAAAGCAACCGACACTCTAATTTCTTTCTCATCGTCGAGCGGAATCCCAATCAAGACTGTATATTCGTATTTAAAATTATTTAATGCGTATCCCGATACTTCTGTTAATTTTTCTGTGATTGATGGATGCCCGAATGGCACAGCAATTTTTACAAATCAGTTGTATCGTTCGGTGTCGTCGCAAAAGCAATTGCGTTCAGGGCAAACTCCTGTTTCGATAATTAAGAATACTGCTGCCGGCAGAGAAATTATCGGACTATATAATTTAGATTTGAAAAATGACAAACAATATACTATCATATTAAGCGAAAACACAGCCGGCGATTTAGTTGTTAATTTATTGGATGAATCGAATACTGAAGCAAATGCACTAAGCCAGCCAAGCCAAATTTATGAAAAAATTGCGTTTATTCGTACCATAAATTTAAGCTCCGAGGCATTGAATATCAAAAAAGCACCCGACGAAGTAATTACTCCTAATCTTCTCGGATTTTCTCTCGGTGCTTATGATCAAGTCGGTGCTTGCGGTTCGCAGACTGCTGATAGTATAGTAGCGGAATATAGCGGATTTATTCCTGTAGCTAATACGTTGTCGCTTAATGTAAACGAAAGATATAATTACTTAGTGAGCGATACAAAAACGAAAAGAGCCGGATTCGGTATGATTATTTCGGAAGCAGTGGTCGATTATCAATATCCCGAGCAAGCTCTAATTAGAGTGATAAATGCTGACGACGAAATTGGAAATATTGTGCTATCCATTGCCGGTCGTAGTGATTCTTCCGCAGCGAAATTAACATCCGGCGAAACTCTTACCAGATCTTTACAATTTGGGAAAATGAGTGAGATTTATCCGATTTATCTTGGAAATAGTCCGAAAACACTTCCTTTGACTTTGTTTGCGGCAACTTCGCCCGCTCAATTAATTCTGACTACTCAAGCAGTAGTTGAACCGGGGAAAAGTTATTTGATGATAGTAAAGAAAAATCCAAGCGGCAATTCAGCTATTTATTTAGTAGAAGATTCGCAACAGAGTTTGCCAATGACTGAGCTAACTCGCGGACAATTCTATCAATTTGTAAACTATCTGACCGGAATGCCGAGTGTGAATTTTAGTTGTGCGAATATCCTCAATAATGCTTCGATTAAATATTCGCTTGGAGTAGCATCGGTTGCTAATTTAGGGCAAACTGATTTGAATATTGGCGGAAAAACCGTTAGTATGAACCTTGATGCTGATAATAGTAAACTGATAGTCGCTTGCGGAAATTACCAAACTCCAGATATAGAACAATTTACTTGCAATGTACCTAAAGGCACTTTGCAATTTTCAAGACGACGTTTTATTAATGCTGCGAGCGATATTCCGGAATTGATGGTGGTGTTAGACAGTGAAAAGGGCGATACAACGGCTCGAGGCATCACATATAAAACTGCATCTGATTATCATGAGGATCTCCAAGAGCGTAGTTACAGCTTGTTTTTCTATAATTCATCGAATAGCAAATTGGTTTATCGCCTTAATGAAGTGAAAATGATACACGGCAAAATATATTCGTTTGTTCTCGGCGGCAATGCCCAAATCGGGTATTCAGTAAATATTGTTCAAGAGTATTAGTAGAAATAGTTACGAAACGTAAATATAATTATTACGATTTTCCAGTCTTTGTTTATAAAGTTCAACAGCTACGCAGAAATAATTTATTTTATTACTACGTAGCTGTTAATGTTTTGATATACTCATTGGAAACCAGAAAAAAAGCAATTTACGAAGGCAATGTAATTAAGTGATTATCAATTAATCGAGTTTTGCCCAAATACGCTGCAATTAATAACACAATTTTTTGACCAGATGCAAAGGTTTCCGGTTCATCCAAATTGGAGGCATCGGCTGATGAAGCATAGTCGATTTGAAATGCTCCGGCAGTACGAATAGTATTGTGCATAATTCCATTGATTACTTTTCTGCGTTTTTCTCCGGCTTCTATGGCAGCTATGGCATCGTTCAAAGCATTATGAAGA
>CAZIIZ010000499.1:0-3038 GCA_964539225.1 uncultured Hyphomicrobiales bacterium
TTGGAGGAATATAAGAGCCGGATGCACTTCTGATTGAATATCCATCTGCTGTACTTTGTACTCCTGGAACTCTAGTTATAATGTCGGAAATATTCCTAACATTTCTATTTATTTCCCCAGCCATTAACTTTAGTTTCGTATCTTTGAAAGATTTGCCGGAATAATTATTTAGCGAAATCCAAGTATTCATATCCAATTTCGAATCGTTTTCGTTTAGAACAGCTACATATTCAGCATTCCAACTTAAACCTTCCGTTTGATATAATAATTCAGCAACCTGTTTCCCAGCTTTTTCGGCATCGATTTTCCAAACCAATGTAGGATATAGTACAAATCCTTCGGGCAATTCTCCAACAGAAATCATGTTATTACTTAAATATCCAAATACGTTATCTAACATAACTATTCCGCCTTCTTTTTTTTCTATTACTAGTCCATTATTAGAGGCAGAAAGCAATTTGCCGGTTATAGTGTTTGTGCCTGTTACAGTTATTTCTTTACCTATATATTTGTTCAATATTTTGGTCGAGCTGACTAAATCATATTTAAAATTTTGCTCTATTACTGAAGCATTTTTCAAACTGATTTTGACCGTAGCCGGATTCAATTTCTCGGCTACGTCGGTAATGGAATATTCTGCTACGCCCTTTTTGATATCCATTTCTCGGATTTCTCGCACTACTCCGCTGCCGGTATTATAAATAGTTACGTTGCAGGATTTTATTTCCTGAGCATTTGATTGCCCAAACCCCATCAAAACAGTTGCAAAAATCAAACTCAAACTCTTTTTCATTTAATGTTCCTAATAATTATCCAAAAATCATTTCTAACTATGACGCATATTTTATTTTTTTGTTTGTTGAGGATATTAATTTGATTAGGATGGTCTGAACCACTGATTCAACAGATTGATTTGATTAAGATGATTAAGAAATAAACTTACTTTTAAAATCATCTTAATCAGACTAATCAGATAAATCAATGGTTCAGACAATCTTAATCCCATAAAACAAATCAATCACAGGTCAGACAATTGAATCTTCAACCTTAATAGAAAACCTTAATAGAAAACCTTCGGAAGGACTAAGAAGCCTTCCGAAGGTAAAAATAAATACCTTCCGCAGATTTCTTTACCCTGCGGAAGGTTTAAAATAAGCAAACGATTAATGCTTGAAGTGGCGATTGCCTGTGAATACCATCGCTAAATTGTGTTCGTTAGCGGCGGCAATTACTTCAGGATCATGGATAGATCCGCCCGGCTGAATAGCACAAGTAGCACCGAAACTTGCTGCTAAAAGTAATCCGTCAGGGAATGGGAAGTAAGCATCCGAAGCTACTGCACAATTTTTCAAATCTAAGCCCATCTCTTTTGCTTTATCGGCAGCGATTCGAGCAGAATCGACACGAGACATTTGACCGCAACCAACGCCTAAAGTTCTATCGCTCAAGCTATAAACAATTGCGTTGGACTTCACGTGTTTTACAACTTTCCAACCGAAAAGCATCGCTTTGATTTCATCTTCTGTTGGCTGACGATTTGTAACTACTTTCAAATCAGCGGCAGTTACCATTTTTTTATCAGTTTCTTGCACTAAGAATCCTCCGGCTACAGACTTAACTTCCACTTCCAATGCTTTACGCATAGCATTGAAATCAGCTATTATCAAACGTCTGTCTCTGCGTTTGCGAAGTAATTCCAAAGCATCGTCGTCAATAGCAGGAGCGATGATTATTTCCGAGAAAATTTTGTTGAGTTCTTCTACGGTAGCAATATCTAAATTACGATTGAACGCCATTATGCCGCCATAAGGAGAAGTAGTATCTGTAGCAAAAGCTTTGCGGTACGCTGTTAGCAAATCATTAGCAGTACCAACGCCACATGGATTAGTATGCTTAACGATTGCAGCAGTTGGTTCGTCGAATTCAAGGATTAGGCGAGAAATGCTGTCCATATCCAAGATGTTATTATACGAAAGCTCTTTGCCGTGCAATTGTGTGAATATTTTCGAGAAATGATTACCGAATAATTGAGCTGATTGATGAGGATTTTCGCCATAACGCAATGATTGGATAGATTTCATCGGAAGAGCTGATCTCTCAGGGAAACCTTCTTGATTGAATTTTCTGAAATATCCCGCAATCAATGAATCATAATAAGCAGTATGACGGAAAACTTCTCCGGCGAGCTTGCAACGGTAATCTTCAGATAAAGCATTGCCGTTGGCTTTCATCATTTCTAAAATTTCTGTATATTTTTCAGGATTAACTACCGGAGCAGTCCATTGATAATTTTTAGCGGCAGAGCGGAGCATAGTCGGACCGCCTATATCAATATTTTCTACCATTTCAGGATGATCCAAGTTCTTCTCTAATGTTTGCTCGAATGGATACAGATTAACTACTACCATATCAATTGAAGGAATATTATGTTCAGTCATTGCGGCTACGTGTTCGGCAACGTCTAAACGTGCTAAAATTCCGCCGTGAATCAATGGATGAAGCGTTTTAACTCGACCATCTAACATTTCGGGGAAATTAGTAATGTCCGAAACGCTTTTAACTGGGATTTTATTATCTTCTAATACTTTGAATGTGCCGCCGGTAGAATATAATTCTACGCCAAGCTCGTGCAATCCTTGGGCAAACTCTACAATTCCGGCTTTATCGGTTACGGAAATCAGAGCTTTTTTGATTGGATAAGTGCTTGAATTCATATCTTTTTCTCTATATGTATGTTGATAAATATTTATTTCTCAAGTGTAATTATTCTATATGAAATTTCAAAGATTTTGAATATTTTCATATCATTAATGGGCTATAGACGCATAAATAAAAAGAAAATTAGCAAAATACCGAAAAAATGTATAAATTTGATATTCAGAATATTGATATAAGACTTTTGCAAAAGTCATTTATAAGAAATTATAAAATCATTATTTGAAAAAATAGTAAAACATACTATGTTCGTAAGGCAATGTTAATACAAGAGTTATAGATTCCTGCATCCACTCGAAGACTCGTTCCGCAGGAATGACAAC
>CAZIIZ010000500.1:0-3034 GCA_964539225.1 uncultured Hyphomicrobiales bacterium
ATAGCTTTTTCAGTTCGGAAGAAATTGATTTACTATCCGACAATCTATTAAAACAAGATTTGAATGCTTCATTGAATATGACATTCGACTTCATGGATAGGCTGAATCAAGTGGTCTTCAATCCCGAAAAAACCGAAAGTTGGGAAAACATTTACTATAAGCGGCACGTAGCTGTTGGCATTCCGTCTATGTACGGCGAATATCACGAGAAAAAGTTCGAAGCCTTGGGCTTGATTTTCCGTTTAGAACGATTAACAGCAAAATTGATTGACAAATTGATAGCTAAAATCAATTTCAATTATT
Organism: uncultured Hyphomicrobiales bacterium; assembly: GCA_964539225.1. Lineage (GTDB taxonomy): Bacteria > Bacteroidota > Ignavibacteria > Kapaibacteriales > UBA2268 > CALLXS01. Next base: position 304 of record CAZIIZ010000500.1, read on the forward strand.
TGAATGCCAATTCCTTGCATAAAATTTATAATATACTAGTGCATTTCAATCGTGGAATGGAATTAGACGGCATTCACAATCAAGTATTCCGCTCGAATATGCAAATGTTCCAGTACAGCTTGACTTCTAATTCATTCAGTCTTGGTCAATATATCAATATTTTGCAATTCATTCACACAAATATTCAAGAAATTATCAATAAATATTTCTTCCGTATTTACGACCCAATGTTGAAAACAGTAATTCCGCAATTGAATCCGGGAACTAACAGCTTAGACGAGAAAAGTCGCAGTCAATTTATGCACAAGAAGTCCGAGGAATTCTACAGAGAAGCACTTACATCTGCATATTTACTACAGACTTTAGATAACTTCCTTTCAATTTCGATTTCTACTCTAAGGGATATGAACGACAACTATCCGCCTGAAGTGATTTCTGATATTATGTCGTACAATCACGAATCGAATATTAGTCCGCTATATTCTCCGACTCCGGCTTTAGACAATCCTATATTTCTTGGGTCGAAAGCATATTTTCTAAAGAAATTATTTGCTTACGGATTCCCAGTGCCTCCGGGATTCGTATTTACAACTGAAGTGTTCCGCTTGCGTCAAGCAATTATCAAAGTGCCACAAATCAGAATAGAAATGGATGAATTGATTCAAGCTAATTTGCGAACATTGGAAGAAATGACCGGATTAGAATACGGCAATCCCGAAAAACCATTACTGCTCTCAGTTCGCTCCGGCACGGCGATTTCAATGCCCGGAGCTATGTCCACATTCCTAAACGTCGGAATGAACGACGAAATAGTTGAGAAATTAAGCCATCAGCCCAATTATGCTTGGACTTCTTGGGATTCATATCGCAGATTTTTGCAAAGTTGGGGTATGTCGAACGGAATTGATAGAGATATATTCGACAAAATTATGCTGGATTATAAACAAAAGTACAATGTAGCTTTAAAACAACATTTCAAAGGCGAGCAAATGCGAGAAATAGCTTTTGCCTATAAAGATGTACTATTCAAGAATGAAATCCCATTTATCGAAGAACCCTTCGAACAATTAAAGCAAGCTATTCGCTGCGTATTAGATTCGTGGTCAAGTTCGAGAGCGAAAGTCTATAGAGAACACCTTAATATCTCTCGCGAATGGGGTACTGCCGTTGCTGTGCAAAAAATGGTACTTGGCAATATCCATTTAGATAGCGGTACTGGAGTAGTATTCACGCACTCGCCCGACGATCCATCAGCTGGAGTGAATTTGTATGGCGATTTTACTTTATGCAGTCAGGGCGAAGATGTAGTGGGCGGATTAGTCAACGTATTGCCGATCAGCGAAGCCCAAAGAGAAAAATCATTCGGAGCAGATAGTTTATCGCTTCAGAAAGATTTCCCGGAGATATATAACAGACTATTGCATTATGCTACATTAATGACAGAAGAATATGGATTCAATCATCAAGAAATTGAATTTACTTTTGAATCCAGTAAAGCTAAAGATTTATTTATATTGCAAACACGCGATCAAATTATCCGCAGACCGGGCAAATCTTCGGTGTTTGGAGTGAAAAAGTCAGAAATGCAATTGGTTGGTTCCGGTATCGGCACCGGCGGCGGAGCGATGAACGGCAGAGTAGCATTTAATCTCGACGATATTAACCGATTGAAAGCAAAATATCCGAATGAACATATAGTATTAGTTCGCCCGGATACTGTGCCGGACGACATAGATATGATTTTCGAGTGCGACGGGCTATTAACCGGAAAAGGCGGAGCTACTTCGCACGCCGCAGTTACTGCCGTCAGACTCGGCAAAACTTGCATCGTAAATTGCTTGGATTTGCAAACGAACGAAAAAATGAAACGATGCCGTATCAATGAAAATAAATTTTTCAGTGGCGATATGATAGCTATCGACGGATATACAGGAAATATTTATAACGGAAATTATCAGGTCAATGAAGCAGAAGCGGAGAATTAGTGTTGATAACATATAACGCTAACCATTATACACATCTTTTTGGGGTGTCATTCCAGCGGAATGAGTCTTCGGTTGGATGCAGGAATGACAAGGCGGTAGCAATATTAAAGATGTGTAACAGACAACGATATAAAATAATAAGGAATTAGAAGCTTGTTTTTAAAAAAACAGATATAGGCATTCTGACCTCAGTATAACGAGATTACAGTTATTAATAATTCCATAATAGTCTTAGACTAATTCTAACAAAAAAATGATTATTGCTTTTGTTCAATTCAATAATAAAAAGGTAATATGCCTAAAATTATACAAATTGGTGAAATAACCGAAGAGATGGAGCTTCATTCAGCAGTTACCAATAAGTTCGGACAAGTGCTTATTGGAGCCGGTGTACAGCTAAGTGAGAAACATAAAAAAATTCTCAAAACGTGGAATATTACGAATGTTGAAATCAAAAGCGATGATCAACAAATTCCAATTGAAATAAGTGCTGAGAACATTGATGCTGCCAAAGCATTTATTGCCACAAAAATCAAATGGAAGCCTAAAAATGTAATCGAGGATGAACTCATCGGAATAGCAATCAAAACAGCTGCCTTGCTTCTCAAGAAAGGCGGAACTAATGGTTGATATTAAGACCTTAATAGCAAAGATAGATTCTTTCCCGACTCTACCGACTATTTACACTTCGCTTTTAGAAGCTACTTCTAATCCGAGGTCAACAATTCAAGATGTGGCAAATGTGC
>CAZIIZ010000501.1:0-3004 GCA_964539225.1 uncultured Hyphomicrobiales bacterium
TCTTCCGATCTATTCTTCAGCTAATTCTAATAATAGTTCAGGATGAAGAAAGTTTTCCGGTTCTTCTATACAAAGCAGAGGATGCGGCTTTGGATCATTTAATAAAATAAGATAAGCGAACATTTTTATCGTTCCGTCTGAAACGAATCGAGAAATAAATGGATCTTTAAATATTCCATCGCTAAACTGCAAAACAATCCGACCGTCTATAGTTTCTTGAGCTTCTACTTTTTCAATACCAGGTACTCTGTCTCGCATCTTTTCCAAAATTACTTGAAAAGTCTCAGGATAATTCTCAAAAATATATTTAGTAACTTGTGCTAAATTATCACCACTCGTAGAAAGATGCTCGCTTAGTCCTGTATCTTCTATTGTTTGAGCTGCCTGAATTTGGAAGTTAGATACATACCATTTCTCTAATAATCTTCTAAAGGAACTGATAGCAGTAAATTTTTGAAATTGCCCCAATCCTTTTATTGCAAGAATATCAGGCGAATCGAGAATCTGCTCTTCTCTTTGTTCCTTAAATTCCTGTTTTGCGGATTCAAATTCACTCTCATTAATAATTGCATTACCTTTACCATTAGCAAATTCTAAGAAACGATACGATTTTCCTGTTTTACCTCTTCGATAACTAAGAATCTCTTTAGTTACAATGGGTTGCTTATTTGAATCTAATCCTATATTTAATTCGTAAGTTATTAGTGGTTGTTTTTTACTATCCACAGGTGAGTTCCTGAATTTTATTTCAAATTCGATATCACCTTTACCATTTCGTGAATATACTTCATTATAACCTCCGCGTTTGTTTAAAGCTATTTTAATATTATTTTTTAAAGCGTCGCTTAGAAAACCGAATATATCAAAAAGTGTTGATTTGCCGGAACCATTTGCCCCTAAGAATACACACATATTGGGCAAATCCCTTATTTCGGTGTCTTGATAGACCTTGAAATTTTTTATTCTTATTTTTTCAATTTTCATTTTACTTTTCAACAATAATATTTACAATTTACTTATTTAATTACTTCTACAACGTATTTTTACTAAACAGATGAGACTTTCTGAACTAACTTATTATTCTTACGACTTTGCAAATTTACTTCTTTTTAGCCAATGTTCCAAATATAAATATAAAAAAACGCTACCAACAATTAAGCAGATAGCGTTTAATTTGAACATTTAAAATTTATCCAATTATCTCGGAGTAGAAATCAATACCTGAACTGTACGAGATAATTGTCTGCCAACTGGAGATTCGTTATCATATATTGATACGCTTTCGCCTACGCCTTGCACATTATATTTAGCACTCGGCACTTTAGCTTCCAATATTTTTTTAACGGCTTCGGCACGTTTTTCAGCTAATTGTTTATTATAGTTATCGTCGCCGATTCTATCGGTATAACCATAAATTTCTACAGTAGAATTGAACTTAATCGCTGGCAAAATATGAGTTTCGATAATTGCCATATCGGCAGCAGAAACTTCAGATTTATCGAAGTCGAATAACATTAAGCTGTATTTAGCAACTGTTTTATCGGCTAATTCTTCGGCTTTTTTCTTAGAAATTGATAGATATTCTACCGGAATTGTGCCTTTAATATTTTTCTCTACGTTAGATTTATTCTTTACAGTTAGATTATATTCCACTGGCATTTGCTTATTTGCCAAATCATTCGGAGCAATATTCCATTGGATAGCTTTTGGTTCGGCACTTCCCCGCATACTTTTCAAAGTTTTTCCGGCTTGATTCAAATCAATTTTCCAAGAAACAACAGAATCCGAAGAAGTAATAGCTGGCACGAATTCCACTAAATCTGGAGTAGCAACTCGTTGATTCTCGCCAGTAATTAAAATCGGTTCGAATAATTTAGCTTCAGTACCGCTAATTTCAACTCTGCGATTTTCGGCAACACCATCGGCTACGTTTGAGCTTGAAGCCTTCGTTGGTAAAGCTCCGCCATTGATAGTAATTCTATCTTCTTTGATTCCATAATTTTTAACAATATAATCTCTAGCAAATTCGGCTCTTTGAGTAGAAATTGTTTTAGTAGCTTTTTCTTTTTTATTGTCATTAGTTCCGGTTATAGTAATTGTAGCAGTAGGATTCTCCTGCATTCTAATGCCCATAATATCTAAAGTGCGATAATTAATTGCCATCGCATCTTGATTTAATGTAGAGATTGAGAATTTTCCGGCTTCGCTTCCGGCATTCATTACTTGCATACTGGCATTAGGTTCAGCTTTTGCTTCATCGAAGAATACGTAAGGTAAGTATGGATATAGCTCAGTATATTGCATATCTTCTACCCTTACAGCTTTAATCGGAGTGCGTTTGCCGTCGCGAGTAACTGAATTAATAGTCTTCATTTGCAAATCTAATGTTGCTTGCGGTTTCGGTTCTTCTTTCTTCTCATCTTTTTTACCGAATATATCGAAAGTCAAATTCAATCCGGCACGAAGTTGAGATACATTCCATTTGTCGAAGTTAGCAGCCGAAGAGACTTTCGAGAATGGAATTCTATAAGATACCTCAGCTCCTAATTTTACTTTTTCAGATAATTCAAATATCCACCCTGCACCAACAGCAGCAGCTATCCGCACACTTGCGTCAGGTATATCAGCAGATACTGGATTTAGAGTAGTTCCATTTTCTACCATTTTGTAATCGTAAGATTTAGACAAAGGAATGCCAAGCTCTAATCCAGCCAAGAAATATAAATTCTTAACTGGTACTAAATTATGCAATTGTAAAATCGGAGAGATTTCTAAATAGCCTAATTTAGCATCAAATTCTGTTTTGGGGGCAACTGCTCCGGTAGTAGAAGGAGTTCCGGTTTTCTCCAACAATCCGCTCATTGAATTGTATCCAATTCTCGGCGAGATAACGAATATGTCGGTAATTGGAATATATCCAATTAATCCTACATTGAACCCGTAAGCAGTTTTAGACTCATCGAAAGGTACATTGCGAGTGAACTCTTGATTATAAATAAACGAT
>CAZIIZ010000502.1:0-3003 GCA_964539225.1 uncultured Hyphomicrobiales bacterium
GACGAAATGCCAATTGGTGTACAGATATTAGATAAAGATAATAATCAAATTTATAAAAACAAAAAGATTGATTATTATAAATTTAATTCGTAAAAATTATGTTTTACTTAAAAATAGATCAATAGAATGAAAATTAGACAAAAGCTTAGGCTCAATAATGCAATGATAGTGTCGATAGTGTTTCTAATGGGTTTGGCAACAGTTTTTAGCTTGTATAAGGCTAATAATTCTACTCAAGTTTTAGTCGGAGATAAATTTGGTAATGCTATTTGGGCGAATCAAATTATAAACGCTTTAAATCAGAATGCAATATTGGTAAGAGACATGTTTATAATAATGGATGATGATACTCAAAAAACAGCCGGACTTCAAAAAATCGAAAAATTCTCAAAGCAATTGAAGATGGTTTCAGATTCTTTAGAGAATAAAATGGACGACCCGAACGAAAAAATGATATTTGCAGAACTGAAAAAATCAATATCATCGTTCAATAAGTATAAGCTACAGCTGATGAACTATCTTAGTTCCGGTGATTTTATGGCAGCTTCAGCATTGCTATCTAATGATTTCTCTAATTCTCAGACATCAGCATTAATCGCAATAAATAAAATGGTTGAATTTGAGAATAATCAAGTTAAGTCGATGGGGGCAGATTCATCTTCATTAATTACTACAACTATGATAGTCATCTGTATATTCATTATTATCGGATTAACGACAAGTTTGATTTTATCTTACGTATTGGCGAAGGGAATTTCTAAGCCATTAGATAGATTAGTTATAATATCTAAAAATATAGCAAAAGGACAAATTGATGTAAATCTAAATTCCGTCAAAAATGACGAAATTGGAGATTTGATTCGTGCCATGGGGCAGATGAGTGTTAATATTGAGTCTTTAGTGCGTGAGGCAAATCAATTGGCAGAATCTACAATCAAAGGTAATTGGGAAATGCGTGCGGATGAAACTAAATATGATGGTGAATTCAAAGAATTGATTGTTGGTATCAATAATACAATCGAAGCACTAACGACTCCTTTAAATATGACTGCTGACTATGTAAGCCGAATTAGTGTCGGGGTTATTCCGAATAAGATTACCGGAGAATTTAGTGGAAGTTTCGCAAAAGTGAATTCTAATTTGAATAGATGTATTGACTCAATTAATCTATTAGTAAAAGATTCCAAAGAAATTTTCGAAGCTGCGATTATCGGAGATTTGAAATATCGGGCTGACGATTCTAAGCTTCAAGGCGAATTCAAAAACATAATTGGTGGAGTGAATTCTACTTTGGACAGATTAGTCGGATTGATTGACGAAATGCCAATTGGAGTGCAAATTGTAGATAATAATCATAAAGCATTATATATGAATAAGTTGATGGAAACTATGAATAATTAAGAGTTTAACAATTCCTAATTGGTATTAATCATGTAAAAAATGTTTGATATCATTTTGCAATTTAGTGAGGTAACAATGTTTAAAAAGATGAAAATTGGGAGTAAAACAATAATAGTAATATCTTTATTGATATTTGCTTTGGTAACTGTTATAACAGTCATTAATTCGAATATGCTGATGAGATATTCCGAAAGTCGTTCAGAAGAATTAATGATGAACAGTATTAGGTCAATAGATCAGGAATTCATAAGTCTTGGCAAAATTGCTTACAACGAAGGATTACTAATATCGAAAAATCCTCTGCTTGTTTCAGCTATTCAATCTAATGACAGAGAACAAATGATTAAGTGCATAGAAGAATTAATTCCTAAATTTAGTTCTAAATTAGTTACTTTGACTGATAGCAAAGGGATAGTCGTTTACAGACAGCACACTCCCGAAAAATGGGGTGATGATGTATCTAATAATTTAGATATTAAGTCAGCTTTAGCCGGTTCGAGCGTATTTGGAGTAATTAAAGGTTCTGCCGTGCCAATAGCTGCTCGTTCTGCTGTGCCTATCTATAATCAAAATAAGAATATGATTGCAATAATATCCATCGGTTACAGATTAGATGCCCCAGAGCTATTAGATAAATACAAATCAATTTTCAATTTAGATTTTACAATTTTCAAAGACGATTTACGCATCAATACAACATTGAAAGTAGATGGTAAAAGAGCTGTTGGTACAAAATTAAAACCTGAAATAGCAAAAATTGTTTTGCAAGAACGAAAAAATTATTCCGGTAAGGTCGATGTGCTTGGTGTAGAAAGACTCGTTTATTATCAGCCCATTTTGGGTTTAGACGGCAAGGTTCTTGGGATTTTATTTGCAGGAGATACTGATGATGCCGCCGTAGCACAAAGAAATGAAAGTATAATATTTTCCGGTGTTTGTAGTTTGAGTGGGATTGCAATAATTTCGTTTTTACTATTTATCACAATAAATAAATTAGTTACCAAACCATTAAAACAAGCATTGGCTGCTGCGAATAGCATTGCAAACGGTAAGTTAGACGTAGATTTAGAATCAAATGATGCAGATGAAGTTGGAATGTTGTTGCAAGCGATGAAGCAAATGTCCGTCTCGCTCAATGAATTAATCGATGATGTTTATTGTCTAACGAATGCAACTACAAGTGGTCATCTTGATGTACGAACAAATGCCAATAAGCATAATGGAGTTTACAGAGAATTATTGTCAGGCATAAACGGAACTTTAGATGCAGTTATTCGTCCATTGAACGTAGCTGCTGAATATATTGATAGAATTTCCAAGGGCGATATACCTCCGAAAATTGTTGATGAGTATAATGGTGATTTTAATGAAATCAAGAATAATATTAATCAGTGTATTGACGCTATGAATCATTTGATTTTTGATTCTCGCGAGCTATTCACGAATGCTATTGAAGGGAAAATAAATTTCAGAGCTAATATCGACAAACATCATGGAGAATACCGACATATTATAAGCGGAGTGAATTCAACTTTAGACAGATTAGTTGGATTAATCGATGAGATGCCGATTGCTATGCAGATAGTAGATAGGGAACAAAAT
>CAZIIZ010000503.1:0-2994 GCA_964539225.1 uncultured Hyphomicrobiales bacterium
TTCCAGAATGGTAAAGCCGTAGTTGGTCCGGCAGAAAAAGCATTAAAACGATTTCCAACTCAATTCAATGCAGAAACAAATATATTAACAATCAAGTTTTAGTTTTTGAGTGAATTGATTAACTTTGCACTCTTTAATTATTTCTATTTAAGAGACAAAAGTGAAAATATATTTGATAGATGCGAACAATGTTTTGCATAAATTACCTCAATGCAAAAACAAAATCCAATCAGACTATGCCAACGCTTGCCTATCATTTCTGAATATTTTGAAAACTTTTTCAGTTCGCTATCCTGCCTATAAATTTATCGTGTTTTTCGATGGTTATTCCGAATCTGTGTTCGTCAATCATCCGGCAATTTCTATTCAATGGTCTTTCGCTAAAACAGCCGATGAAATAATTAAAGATCATATACGATTGGATTACGATACTAAAAATTATACATTAGTTAGCTCCGATACGGAGTTGCATAACTTTGCCCGAATACACTCATTGGAGATAATATCTTCAGAAAATTTTATTACCCAATTGAACTCCAATTCTTCAAATTCAAATAAATATCGTTCCAGCCCAAACAATTCCAAAGCCGAAAAGCCGAACTCTGCTGGCAGGAAAGAAGTAACCCTAATGTTAGAATTATTCAAATCAGCGAAAGATTGATATTATATATTTCTTTTATCCATAATTCTTCAATATATAAAAAATATCTTCGGAGTAATGCAATATTGTTTTTGAATTATTTACTAATTATGTGTATATTTGCCGAATATTATTTAAATTGTGAAGGATAGTATGCTAATACAATTCAAGGTGGGAAACTTTTTATCATTCAAAGAAGAAGTTACTTTTAGTATGGTTTGTGATGATTTAAATTTGGATAATCCAACAAATCATAAATTGTATAATTTTAATTCAAATGGTACTCATTCGATTAATTTGTTGAAAAGTGCAGTCTTGTATGGAGCAAATGGAAGTGGTAAAAGCAATCTCATTAAAGCGATCCAATTCTTTAAAAAATATATAATTAATTCTTCAAAAGATACTCAAGTAACTGATAAAACAGAAATAATTAAATTTTTACTTTCATCCGATACTGACGAGATTCCTTCTACTTTTGAAATGATATTTATTTCTGAAAATGTACGCTATAGATATGGGTTTGCAGTTGATATAAACAAAGTTCATTCTGAATGGTTATTTTCGTTGAATGGAGCAATAAGTAGTAAAGAAACTAAACTATTCATAAGAGAATTTCAAGAAATTAAACCCAATAATATTAAATTCAGAGAAGGAAAGGGATTAGAAAATAAAACTCGTCCCAATGCTTTATATTTGTCCACTGTGGCACAGTTTAATGGGGCGATATCTACAGAACTCATTAAATGGTTTACTTTCCAATTACAAGTGATTTCAGCTCTGAATGATAATAATTACTTAAACTTTACTATAGAAAAATATCAAAAGGAAGAACGATTCAGAATACAATTAATTGAATTTTTCAAATCAATACAAATCGGATTTGATAATATCGAAATTGTAGATAAGGACAAGTATTTTGATAAATTAGGTTCAGAGCAGGGAATTCGACATGCTTTGATTAGCGACGTGTTCGAATCGAATGGCGATAAACCTAATAATACAATTATTAATTTAGCTCATCGAAAATATGATAATAATAGTGAATTCCTTGAATTTGTAAATATTGATTATGGTTTGGAATCTAAAGGAACACAAAAATTATTTAATCTTTTAGGGATTTGGATTGATTCCATTGAAAATGGAAGAATTCTAATTGTAGATGAGTTAGATTGTCAATTACACTCTCTACTTTCTATAGAGCTGATAAAACTATTTAATTCTAACACAAATCGTAATGCTCAATTAGTGTTCACTTCCCACGATACCAATCTTTTGAAAAAAGAATTATTTCGTCGGGATCAGATTTGGTTTACAGAAAAGAATAATATTGGTGCTACGGATTTGTATTCATTGGATGAATTCAATATACGACAAGCTACTTTAAGTAGTTCATCAACTTACGAGAATAGTTATTTACTTGGTAAATACGGAGCTATACCATTTGTTGGGAATATTCAAAAATTTACAAATGAGTATCTAAATTATGAAATCAAAGAATAATTTCATACCTCAAGGACTTTCAATATCTCGAAAATCTAAGAACAGAAACGAGTATATTGTTGCGGAGGAGAGACCGTTAATGGTCTTTAGTTTCAAAGATTTTCAATATAATCAGCAAATTCCTCCGGGTTACTCTTACAGCCAATGGCAAGAAAGCAAATTACTGGCATATATGTTAGACAAGTTTGGATTTATTTGCAATATGAACCGTATTGAAGCCGTACAAGAAGGATACATCAAAGTTTATGATCATTTTCCTGTAAATTCTAAATTTACCAATCCCTTTATCTATGACAATGATTTACAATGGGCAGTTGTTATGAATATTAAGGGGCAAAAACCACGAGTAGTAGGATACATTAAAGACAATATATTTTTTGTTGTCTTTTTGGATGGAGATCATATCTTTTATCCAACTACGAAGAAAAATACTTGATATACAATTCTAAAAGAATCAAATTAATAATTCTAATCCTAATTTTCTCCCGAAAATTCCGTAATTTGCATTCCTTAAAAATGGAAGTTTAGTCTTAGACAATTGATTCGGAGAAAGATAAAGTGCTGAATAAAATTATAATCGAGGGAGCTGCTCTTCATAATTTGAAGAGAGTCGATGTGGAGATTCCGCATAATTCATTGACGGTGATTACCGGAGTGAGCGGTTCGGGCAAATCGTCATTGGCATTCGATACAATTTATGCCGAAGGACAGCGGCGTTTCGTGGAATCACTTTCTGCTTATGCACGGCAATTTTTAGACAGAATGACTAAGCCGGATGTAATTAAAATATCAGGCATACTGCCGGCAATTGCTATCGACCAAAAATCTCCATCGAAAAATCCTCGTTCTACAGT
>CAZIIZ010000504.1:0-2973 GCA_964539225.1 uncultured Hyphomicrobiales bacterium
CTCCACTAAGTCGAATATGCCCTACAGGCATTGACTGATATGCGTAATATGTATATACTGTTAATGGATTTATTGGTGTAGTGAATTCTCTAATTTCTCCATAAGCGATTCCACCATCATTGGCGGCAAATGCTCGATAATAATAATGAGTTTCAGCCGTTAAACCATCTAAATTTATCATGAATTCAGATGGGGTATAAGATCCATATTCACAAACAAATGGAGCATTATCAAGAGTTGGGGTTTGATTTGAAGAACTGTAAACAAAGCCTCTTTGATAACAATTTCCAGCACCGATATTTATTATATTACCATAAAGTGAAGCAAGTTGAGCTTCAACATAAATTAATGGATTTGTTTGTACTTCAACAAGTTGAAGAGCTTGAGTAGTAAATGTAATTACATTGCCATAAGAAGTGCCTTGAGAATTAGTTGAAAATGAGCGATAGTAGTATTGAGTATTCTGAGTAAGATTTGAAATTGATAAAGTATATTCGCCAATTCCAAATGAACCGTCTTCGGAAATCTGCATTACATCAGCTGCTCCAGAAGTTGGGTCTGGGTTAGTATGACTATAAACAAATCCACGAGTTGTACAGTTATCACCTCCGTTATCCAATATAGCTCCAACTCCGGTTACTGATGTAGGAGCCCAATCGAGCCAGGCACTGGTTTGCATAGTAGGTTTTTCTGCAAAAGGACCGAATTTATATACAGCACCGCAGTTAAATTGAGCACCAGTTTTAGTTACTCCATAGATATAACGATTATCAACAATTATTGTTCCGGTTGGATGCGAAGGTACTGAATTCAATCCGGCACAACCGAAATTTTGGTAGTTATGGTAACCTGTTCCATCTGAATTAATTGAGAATAAAGCTCCGCATCCGCCTCCATAATGGGTTGCATTCCATAGTTTATTTTGGTAAACTAATAATCCGCCCATAGGATTGCTGGCTTCGCCTTCAACTACAGGCAAATTAGTTAATATTTCTAATTGATTATTTGTAGGATTGAATTTCCAAATTGCTCCTGATGAATTAGATCCGCCATTATATGAGTTTGTATATAAATAACCGCCTAATTCAACTAATACTCCCTGAGGATTGGTATTAAGTGGAAATTCGCAATGCTTAATTAAGTTATATCCGGCTACATTGGGGTCAATCGACACAATAGAACCACCAAAATTTCTTCCATTATCTGTACCATAAGTTGTAGTTGCATATAATCTGCCATTATATAGTGTAAATTTACTTTTAGAACTCATACCTTCAGAAAAGCTAAATTGTTTTACAAGTTCATAAGTGTTAGTAGCGAGATCGAAACAAAATATTCCACCAGCACTTGGACTTCCGTTAGCTCCAGATTCACAAGTACCCCAGAGTTTATTATTGTAAAAAAGCATACTATTTCTAGGGTAATAAATATCATTGGGATAAACAAACTGATGTAAAATAGTATAATCTGCATTGTACGGTACGCCTTGATATATATTAATGCTAAATAAACAGCCTCTCGATTGTACAGTCAAGCTGCCACCATAATAAGTCAGACCGTATAATTTACCATTAGCTTCAGTTAATCCGCCAAATGGTCTATAGCCATCTCCTGTTTCATTGTTAAATGTATGAATTATTTGATAATCAGAGCCATCAAGTAAACAAGTGAAAATTACTCCATCGCCACCAGCTCCAGTATTACGCCCGCCGTACATTGTCATTCCGTATATGCGTCCTCCGCTAATAATTAAATCATTAGCTCCACTTACATCATAACCACCCGGAGTAGAGCCATCGCCATAAGGACCACTATAACCCCAATTAAAATTGTGGACAGTAGTCAAAGTAGGGACAGCAAGTAGATTCATGCTAAATACGACAGAAACTAAAATCGCTGCAAAAAGTAATTTTAATTTTTTCATAAAATTTTCCTAAAAAATTATACAAATTATTACTTACGCAATATATAATATTTATATCAATTTTACAAAATAAAATTTAATATTTAACAATAGTTAAGAATCTTTTTTGAAATACAATCAGCATATTATCACAAAATCTATTTGCTCGTGAATATTCCTTTTGCTTCTTCATAATTGCCGATGCGAATTAAGAATTTAGCGAATGAACGTTTGTATTCGTCAGATTCTGGTGCTAAGTCTAAAGCTGCTTTGAAGTATTTATATGCCGAAACTGTGATATTGCAATCCGCTAAGTACGAAGCGATAGCTATATTGGTCATCGGGCTGTTTGCGTCGGAGTCTTCCTTCAATTCATTGATTACATTATGCACTTCGAGTGCTTTATTTTCGTTTAGCAATACTATACATTCCTCTAAAGAGCTTACATTGCCACTCTCGACTCGCCAATAATAATTCGTTCCGGGCAATAATCGAATCGCTTTTAAGTCAATCCGAAGTGCTGTGTCCTCAACGCTTTTCTTAAAGTATTCTTTCCCGGTCTTATCGTAAACAATCAATGTATATTTGTTCGATTTCTCATATTTAAACCAGACAAAATCAGTTACAGGTTCGAGAATGTAGGATGTTTTGGGGAATTTCGTGAATATCATTTTCGTATCCGAACCCAAAATTGCTCCGGCGAGACTACTAACTGTCTTAGAATCACTTGAATTCATCTTAGTCAAGTCTGAAACCTTCGAATCCGTATTGCTTGGAAAGCCAATGCCTCTCTCTACTGCCGCTAAATTGCCCTCCATGCCGTCTTTGTAATTATTCTTTTTGAAAAAATCATCCGTCGATGACAATTCCTCAACGAAATATTTGGCTAATTTAGCATTAATGTTCCCTTTCTTATTTAGCTCTGTGCTAATCTTCTTTAGATCGAAGGAGCCGGCAGTTTTAAGTTCGATAGTCCGCTTATTTTTTATATACATTAGCACTAAATATGCCTTATTTTCTAATTTAATTTGGTCGCTCGACTTCAGCATATTGCCAACCTTAATGTCTGT
>CAZIIZ010000505.1:0-2966 GCA_964539225.1 uncultured Hyphomicrobiales bacterium
AAAAAATCGAAGATAGATTAGCTCAAGTAGATTTCTTCTATGTAGCCGACGGTCATCACCGTTCAGCAGCTGCCAGCATCGTAGGCAGAGAACGCCAAAAAGCTAATCCTAATCATACTGGCGCTGAAGAATATAGTTTCTTCTTAGCCGTATTATTCCCAGCCAGCCACTTATATATTATGGATTATAATCGCTTGGTTAAGGATTTAAACGGTAATACCGAAGCTGAATTTTTCGCTAAATTGTCTGAAGCTTATGCTTGCGATGAAGTCGGAACTGAAGCATACAAGCCAAATGCTAAAGGCGAATTAGGATTATATATGGACGGCAAATGGTACAAATTGACAGCTAAACCAGCCGTAACTAACGTTGCCGATCCGGTGGACAGCTTAGACGTAGCCATTTTGCAAAAGCATGTATTAGCTCCAATCCTTGGCATCGAAGATCCACGCACAAGCAATAGAATTGACTTCGTAGGCGGTATTCGTGGTTTAGGCGAATTAGAGAAAAGAGTAAATTCCGGCGAGATGAAATTAGCTATTTCTATGTTCGCTACTTCTATCGAAGAATTAATGGCAATCGCAGATGCAGGCGAAATTATGCCTCCGAAATCGACATGGTTCGAGCCAAAATTAAGAGACGGTATGTTCGTACATTTTCTTGATTAATCAATTTAACTCTAATTGAGTTTAGAAATAAAATAGGACTGTCCGATATTAGCTTTAGCTATTAGTCAGGCAGTCCTATTTTAATATATACTCATAAATCATAAATTTAACACTATCCTTATCAAGACTTAAAAGCCAAATCGTAATTTTGTAATTATAAATTTATAAATTATTTTATAACTAATAATAGGTTTAAATATGAAACGCTTTACAAAATTATTTTCCTTAAAGAATGCCGCAAAATTATTAATGGCAGCGTCTATTGGGATTTGTACACTTCAAAATGCGAATGCACAATCTGCTTGGGTTACCGGAGACTTCCACCAACACACTACCTTCTCGGACGGTTCCTATAGTTTCTTCTATATGGCTCAGAAAAATGCTGAATATGGATTAGATTGGTGGGCTAACAGTGAACACGGCGGAGCATTTAATCGCAATGGAGCTTTATCCGGTTATGATTTATTTTCAGGAAAGGATAGCGTCGGGAATCTTGCATCAAAGACACTATATTGGGATTCATATCCTACTAATCCGGTAATTGGAGACAAAAATTTGTCCGACAATAAAATTAATATGTGGAGATGGCAAAGTATTCGCGATTTGTCTTATAATTTAACAAGAATGGTGCGTAGTCTTTATCCAAATAAAATTGTATTCCAATCCTTTGAATGGAATGTGCCGGGGCATGAACATTGCAGTATGGGGCTTTTTGTCGATCAATTTAAACTAAGTAGCGATAATGGTAATGCAATTGCAGAATTCGAATACAAATTCGATAATAACGATAAAGATTCTACCGGAGGATTGTCACAAGGTTGGGCAAAATCGAAAGCTACAGGGCATGCTAAAGCACTTGAAGCATTAGCTTGGCTACAAACAAATTATAAAACTACAAGCTGGACAGTATTTGCTCACCCAGAAAGAAAACCGCAAAAATCGGGTGGCTATCAGATAAGTGATTTTCGTGATTTTAATGACGCAGCTCCAGATGTTGCGATTGGATTCGAAAGCGTACCCGGTCATCAAATGGGAGCTGAAAGAGGCGGTTACGGTAAAACTGCTGTCGGCGGTGGGACTTATGGCGGTTCAGGATATTTTTCAGTAAAAGTAGGCGGACTTTGGGATGCAATGCTGTCAGAAGGTCGCCACTTCTGGTTATTCTCTAATTCAGACTGCCACGATACGACTACTGCTACAGGTAGCGATTTCTTTCCGGGCGAATATCAGGTAAATCATATATTTACTAATGATGCGAAAAATCCGCAAGCAATTGTTGACGGCATGAAGTCCGGAAATGTTTGGGTTGGTAATGGCAATCTCATTGATACTTTGGTATTTAAGGTAAATAGTTCGACTATGGGCGAAACAGCAAGTATCAACGAAAGTTCTGCAAATGTTACGATTAAAATTCACGTGCCGAATACTCCTAACCACAATGTTTGGAGTTCGTATAATAAACCGCAAGTAGATCATATTGATTTAATTGCTGGTAAATTAGGCGAAAAATTTCCCAAAACCGATTCATTATTATATCATATAGATACTGTAGCCACAACTTCTGTTATAGCAAGATTCGATGCTAATGGAGCTATAAAAGATGGAAAAAATATCGTCAGTCAAAAATGGATCGATAATGGTAATGGTTGGAAAGAAATGACAATGCAGGTGAATTTACCATCCAATATGTATTTTAGATTAAGGGGTACAAATTTAGGATTAAACGTTGCCAATGAGACTGATGCAAACGGAAATCCTTTAGCCGATTCGCTTAATGGAGGATTATCTACTAACAATAGAGTAAAAGCATTTGCTGATTTATGGTTCTACTCCAATCCAATTTTTGTAAAAACTACAAAATATTCAGGAATAATTGAATCTGGCAAAATCGACAATGGCGATTTTAAAATTTCTCCAAACCCAGTAACGAATATTTTAGACATCAATGCAGTAATCAATGCAGAAGTTATTGTAAATAATTCAATAGGCGAAATACTAATACAAACTACCGTCAATGCCGGACAAAATCAAATTGATTTTAGTAAATTTGCCAAAGGTGCATATTATGTAACTTTTAAAAGTAATGGTGCCGCTCAAACACAAAAAATAGTAAAAGATTAATCAATTCAAGTCTAATTGACTTTAGAAACATGGGACTGTCCGTTATTAGCAATAGCTATTATTCAGGCAGTCCTTTTATATTTTTAATAATTACTCAGATGCTTATTCTTGAATAATACTTTATTACTCAACTTTCCGAGTTGGACAATTAAGCTCTAAATAGATAGTAACTGCTTG
>CAZIIZ010000506.1:0-2962 GCA_964539225.1 uncultured Hyphomicrobiales bacterium
AACTTCAAACTCATTGCACCAGCACCTTACTCGCCGAGACATAATAATTATGGTTAACGATTGATTCAAGATTATATACCGTTGTGGCTGTGTCAGTCTTGAATTTATATACAGAATCAATCTTTAATTCTCGCCGCTGAAGCAAAATAAAGAATTGAAACCAACCTTCGAAGGTTACGAAACTTCGGAAGGTTTCAAAACCCGATTATTATTTACAAAGAACGGATGCTACTTATTCTCAAATTTAAGTCTTGAACGCTTAATCGCTGATTGAAATTTATTTTGTAATAGCTCTTTAGCTGGCAGCTCCGTTAAATATTCAGCTACGTGAATACCGGATTTATCCAATTCTAACAATTCTATTTGCTCAATATTTTTGTCTGTACACATTATGATACCGAGTGGCGGAAGTTCGCCATCCTGTTTTTCGTATCTATCTAACCAACGTAGATATAATTCCATTTGCCCTTTGTATTCTGCTTTGAATTTTGTGGTTTTTAACTCAACAGCTACTAAACGCTTTAGTTTGCGGTTGAAAAACAGTAAATCTATATAATAATCTTCATTATCTATCATTATTCGTTTTTGGCGTTCAATAAACGAGAACCCAGCACCCAGTTCCAATAGAAATAATTCAATTTCTCTGAGTATTGAATCTTCTAAATCCTTCTCCAAATAATGATCTTTTAGTCCAAGGAAATCCAATAGATATGGATCTTTTAGCACTACTTCCGGTTCAATTTTCTGCTTCTCTCTGATTTGTCTAATCTCAATTTCTATTAAGTCTTCAGGCTTTGCGGATAAAGCGGTTCGTTCATAAAGCATAGAGTCAATTCTATTTCTAAGCGTTCGGACGCTCCATTTATCCATAAGGCACATTTCGATGTAGAATTGCTGCATCAATGAGTCCTTTAAATATATGATTTCTTTAAAATGCGACCAGCTCAATTGTCTCGACAGCGTAGAGACAATCTCGAAATCCGGAAATACTTGCGAAAACTTAATCGTATGTCGCAAACTCTTCTCTGAATATCCTCTACCATATTCAGAGACTAATTGTCTCGACAGCGTAGAGACAATCTCATTGCCGTATTCTGCCCTTTCCGAATTGAGTATCTCTCGGTTGATTCTATTGCCGACTTGCCAGTACAGAATGGTGATTACACTATTCACTATTCTATCTGCATTATTCCGAGCTTCAGAAATCAATTGCTTGATTTCGTCGAACAGCTCATTAACCGGAAGTGTAGGTTTATCCATAGTAGGTAATTGTTGTAAAGTTAAAACATTATTTGGAAATGTAATTTAATAAATTCTTGAATATTTATTGCAAAAATATTTGGATATTATGCACCAACACCTTACTCGTCGAGACATAATAATTATGGTTGCCGCTTGATTCAAGATTATATACCGCTGTGGCGGTGTCAGTCTTGAATTTTATGGCGAAATCAATCTTTACTTTCTTGCTTTAGGCACTCATCCGATGACTCGCAGTCATCGGATGAGTAAACTTCAAACTCATTGCACCAGCACCTTACTCGCCGAGACATAATAATTATGCTCGCCGCTTGATTCAAGATTATATACCGCTGTGGCGGTGTCAGTCTTGAATTTTATGGCGAAATCAATCTTTACTTTCTTGCTTTAGGCACTCATCCGATGACTCGCAGTCATCGGATGAGTAAACTTCAAACTCATTGCACCAGCACCTTACTCGCCGAGACATAATAATTATGGTTGCCGTTTGCTTCAAGATTATATACGGCTGTGGCAGTGTCAATCTTTACTTTTTCGCCACTGAAGCAGAATAAAGAATATCCGACTTTCAGCTCCCGAGCCGCCACCCAATCATTATTGACAAAGAACTAAATTGTAGGACTATTAAAATCGAAATATCCAAATAATTATCATACACGAATGCTATTGTTTAATGCTTTATTGGCATTGTACGCTATCAAATATTCTGAATCTTTAGAGTATTTCTTTAATATATCATTAATTTCTTCATTATTAAACTTAGCTAGATAATAAAATATCGGTAAAACTGAATACTTAAAATAATTATCACGATTTTGTTCAAATTTATTAAAAGCATCAATTGCTACCTTAACCATCTTACTATCAATTTTGATTGAATAAATAGAAGCTGAAATAATAATTTTAGCCCATTCATTGCACTCACTATTCAATAAATCATATAATACTGGCAATGATTTCTCGGATTTCAAATATGATAAAGTTTCGACAATTAAAAGATCTGTTTTTATCATTAGCCTTTTAATTAATGTGTCTTCCAATTGTTGCTTTTCTTCAAAATTTAAATTATCAATAATATTTCTATTGTTGAATTCGTGCCTATGTTGGTAATCATCAGGTGGAATCACTATCTCTACGATTTCATTGATATTCATAATTTTTCTTATTGTTGTGATAAATTTAAGGTGATTTTCTTATTAAGCTATGGTTTAAATTGAAATCCAACTTTACGTGTCTATACTGTTATTTGCTTGTAAGAATGTAATGTTTTATAATTCGAATTAATTTTTAACCAATTCCTGCCACTGGTGGTGTCAGTCTTGAATTTTTAGACCGAATCAATCTTTACTTTCTCGCTGCGAAAGCAGAATAAAGAAAAAGATATTAAACACTATACGCCCAATCGGCACAACAATCGTAACCGTTATCCCAACCGAAACTGCGTCCGTTCCTTAGAATTGCAACATTCCCGAAATATTGTGAATCTTTTAATGGTTCTGCAATTCCGTCAAACGTTGTGATGATACCAAAATCTAAAGTTTTTTCGGTACCTTCGTCGAATTTGATTCTAAGGATATAATCTTTAATATGCTCTATTTTAATAATTTTTATCATAACTAATCCAATGGACTTAATTTATTACAATTATGCACCAGCACCTTACTCGCCGAGACATAATAATTATGCTCGCCGCTTGATTCAA
>CAZIIZ010000507.1:0-2962 GCA_964539225.1 uncultured Hyphomicrobiales bacterium
GAGATTTCTGAATGTGACTGGAGTTCAGACGTGTGCTCTTCCGATCTGAAGAAATCGGTAAAGTTTCTTATGAAAGCGGTAAAAATGCTTTGCCTGTTAAAATTTAAATTTTTCCCTCCACTAAAAGCGGTCAAGGAGCTGGTCAGGGTCCGGGCGAAGGTGCTGGGCAAGGATCTGGGCAGGGTGGAGTCGAGATTTCTTTCAGTTCTGTAAAGCAGCAAGATAGTGTAGTCGGTGCTGTTTCTGAGAAATTGAAAATGAAAGCAATGATTGACAGCGTAAAAGCTCAAGAAAATATAAAGAAAATGGGCGAAGAATTAAAGAAACAATTAATAAATCAAATCGCTCAGAAGCCGGAAATGAAAGAAATTCTTTCTTCTATCAAAATAGAAATGACCAAAGAAGGACTTCGTATAGAATTAATTGAATCGAAGGATGCCCTGTTCTTTCAAGTCGGAAGTGCTAAGTTAAGTATTGCGGCTATGGACATATTGAAACAATTGGGCGAACGGATAGCTGCATTCCCGAATAATGTGGAAATTGAGGGGCATACCGATGCAAGGCAATATGGTAAAAATGCCAGCTATACAAATTGGGAACTTTCCAATGATCGTGCTAATTCTGCTCGTAGAGTATTGACACAGTATTTATGGAACGGGCAAATTGACAGAGTAACCGGTTTTGCCGATAGAAGACTTCGGACTCCGAATAATCCGTTTGATATTAATAATAGAAGAATAAGTATATTAATAAAACAATTAAGTGCATCTGATTTTTTAAAAGAGACACAAAAACAATTAGAAGGTGAGGCAAAAAGCAATGAGTAAGCCATTATCATTTTTAGTAGTTGATGACGAGGAAAGTATCATTATTTCGTTGCAGGCATTGATTAAAAAATCATTTCCTCAAGCTGTCATTTCAAAAGCTTATGACGGCTTAGAAGCGTTTAATATAATCAAATCCGACCATCCTAAAATTGTAATATCTGATTACGGTTTGCCAAAAATGACCGGATTGGATTTGTGCCGTCGAGTGCGAGCAGATATAAATTTTAATGATGTATATTTTATCGTAGTTACTGCAAATAATGATAAAAAATTGAAATTCGATATATTAGAAGCCGGTGCGGACGATTTTATAAATAAACCTTTTGTAACTGAAGAATTGGTTGCTCGTTTGCGTTCAGCTTCTCGTTACGTTCGTTTGCAGAGTCGATTAAAAGAGGAAAACAAACTTTTGCACGACTTGGCAAATGAATTAGAAAACTCAATTACTGATTTGCGGAGTTTAGCCTATAACTTGATGCACGCTCGAATACCTAATTCGATTGTTAAAATGCAAAAAGTTGCTGTTATTGCTACTTGGATGGCGAAACAGTTTAATGAATTTGATGATACTCAAATGGGAGATGTCGATATTGCAGCTTCGCTTTGCGATTGCGGGAAAATTATTTTGCCAGATTCATTAGTCAAATTGCCGGTTGTGCTCGACGGAATCCCAACTCATTCGCTTATGCACCAAGTGCCAGTACAGGCTCGTGATATATTATCTAAAGTTCAACGCTTTAAAGAAGCTTCTAATGTGCTATATCATATTTACGAAAATTTCGATGGCACCGGTTTCCCAGATAAATTGCAATCTTGGCAAATTCCATTAGCAAGCAGGATTATTAGAGTAGCGAGCGATTATTTAGACCAAGTATTCATTCAGCAAAAAACATCTAAAGACGCATTAGCGGTTATATTGAGAGGTTCGAAACGTTTCTATGACAACAGAGCTGTAACGCTATTGGAGCAATATTTATCTCTGAATGCAGCGAAAGAATCCGGAGTAAAAGAGCAAGCAGTCCAGCTGCATGAACTCGAAGACGGTATGATGCTTACTCGCGATATTGTTACAAATTCTGGGATGAAGCTTGTGCCATCGGGTGCAACTCTAAGAGAAAAAACTATCAAAACAATTATTACGCATAATACCACCGATCCAATTATTGGTGATATTTACGTAAAGGTTGGTCATTAATTCTTCTACTTTTTGAAATTTAAAATTGACGGACAAATACCTAAGAGAGCGAAAAATAAATGAATACTAAAATTAATGCTAAGAGACTATCTTTGTTAGCTATTGCCAATATAATTTTGATTATAGCTATTGCGAAAATTAGTGGCGTTGAAAATTATTATGATTTCTTTACTGGAGCATTTGTAGGAGTAGTAGTCGTTCTATCATTGTTTTGGATAATTGTGATAATAAAATCAATGAGAAGTAAATAATAAATCCTTGATTTATAGAATTTATTTAATGTGTTAATTGCTGTCCCTCAAATATTTTGAAACTAAAAATTGTGCGGTATAAATTATCAGTGTAATTTTGTATAAATATTATTTGAAGGATTATTTTTATCAAAAAATAAAATTTGGAATGATAATTATGATCAAATATGAGCTATATTTTGATAGCTTAATAATTTTCAAAGCAATATTTTTACGAAACGAGAAAATATTTTCAAACATACAATAGATATTTAATGAAAGCAATAATAATGAAAAGAACTGCCTTAGTATTTTTAGCATTAGCGGTAATATCGTGCAAACAATCCACAGAATTAAAAAGTCAAGCATATAAAGAATATCCTCAGCATTTCAATGCGTATTTATCTTCGTTAGAGATACCCAAAAAATTAGATTTCTGCGGAGAAAGAATCCCTTTAGAAATTCCTGAAGTTCGAGAAAGAGTAGAACGAGAATTCTATTTATTGCTCCAACAGCCGGGACAAGTAATATTGTATCAGAAAAGAGCAGGAAGATATTTCCCCTTATTTGATAAAGCTACTAAAGAACTAAATGTACCGGGAGACTTAAAATATATTTCTGTGGCAGAATCAGCTTTGTATATGTCTCGCTCCGGCAAAGGTGCCGTTGGGCTATGGCAATTTATGGATGCTACAGCTAAAGCTATGGGC
>CAZIIZ010000508.1:0-2959 GCA_964539225.1 uncultured Hyphomicrobiales bacterium
TGTAAAGTAAGAGCCAAATACTATAGCCAGACTTGAAACTGCATAAATAGCTATTAGCAATGAATTAGAATACTTTTTCATATCTTTAATTAAATAGCCCATCAAGAAATAGCCTAAATAATTCACAAATTCTAATACAAATAATGTGTGATTATTGAAGACTCTATCGTAGAAGTGAAGAATAAATCCCAATCCCATAAATGCCGAAGCAATTATCCAACATTTCCGCCGAGAAATATTATTAACATAATATGTAATTGCAGGAGTTACGGCGTAAAGACCGATTAGCATATATAGATACCATAAATGGAAGTAAGGTTGCCCCAATACTAAAGACTTAACTATAGCTTTGTAATCCCAAATACCATTAATTGCATGAAAATCAACAAATTCATAAATGGAATATCCAATACTCCACACGATTAAGGGAATTAGAATTTTGGACACTCGTTTGCTATAGAATGTCTCCAACGGTTCGCTTTTACCTATCAAATATCTTCCGCTAATCATTACGAACAACGGAACACAAATGCGAGAGAATGAATTAAAAATATCCCCGACCCAAAATCCACAGTCGAAGACACCATGAGCCATTCCATCGGTTACATATTGTGCAGAAATATG
The DNA here is from genome assembly GCA_964539225.1 of uncultured Hyphomicrobiales bacterium. GTDB lineage: Bacteria > Bacteroidota > Ignavibacteria > Kapaibacteriales > UBA2268 > CALLXS01. The sequence goes on from CAZIIZ010000508.1 coordinate 625, forward strand.
AAGGAAAACAACAAAAATCGTTGCTATCGTCCGTAAAGTATCAATTGAATAATCTCTTTCCATAGGTGTCAGTTCCCTTTATTACAGTTGGTTTATGTTCGTAAATTAGAATTAAACGGTAGTAAAGCCCGTATAAATATTGCAATTAATAATTCATAGTTAATAATTGCTTTAGCATAAATATAACAGCAAGTAAATTAGCAAAAATAATCGAGATATACAAATTCTATAATCTCCCGAAACTAATCATTTTCACATAAGTTAAGAGTGCAACTCCAACGGAGTTGTTTTAATCTGACGGAACAACAATGTTACTAACGTTTAACAGCTACGCTGTATAAGATTAATTTTTAACTTTACTCCGTAGGAGTTAAACGTTAGTAATAAAAAAAACTTCGCCCCCATCGCCCAACTCCGTAGGACTTGAATCGAACACTTACAGATTTTCAGTTAATTCGGAATAACAAAAACACAATTTATACACAATATAATCCTGAACCCTGTTATTTCCTTTTTTACCTCATAATGACTTGTTTCCATGCTTTTCCAATAGACTATAAATCAAAAAAAGTGGATAATGAATAGATTTAGATATTATTTTAAATCCCATAAAAATTATTTCTATGCGTCATTATATTATAGATAAGGGAAAAAATATGACTTATAATGATAAAAATCATTAATTTTCGATTTTCTTAATTTGCTTTTGGAATAAATTTTATATATTTGCGGTTCTTTTTAATGGTTATTATATATAAAGCATAAATTTAAGGCAGATAAATGGCGGAGAAAACATTAGTAGTAGTTGAGTCACCATCGAAAGCAAAAACTATAAACAAGTATTTGGGTAATAAATACATAGTCGAGGCTTCAGTTGGTCATATCAAGGATTTAGAAAAGCATAAATTAGGAGTGGATGTAGAGAATGAATTCCAACCGAAATATGTAACGGTACGCGGCAAAGCACCGCTAATCAAATCTTTAAAGAAACTTGCGGCAGGGGCTAAAGAAGTCTTAATCGCGACCGATCCGGACCGCGAGGGCGAGGCTATAGCTTGGCACATTGCGGACGAATTGAAAAAAGATAATAAGAATATTAAGCGTGTGCTATTTAATGAAATTACGAAAACCGGTATCAAAAAAGGTTTAAACGAGCCGAGAGAAATCGACGTGAAATTATTTATGAGTCAGCAAGCTCGCAGAGTAGTTGATAGATTAATCGGTTATCAGGTTTCTCCATTTTTGTCTCGTGCGATGTTGAGCAAAACTTCACAATCGCTTTCCGCCGGCAGAGTGCAATCTGTAGCTTTGAGATTGATTTGTGAGAGGGAAGAAGAAATTCGTAATTTCTCTCCTATTAATTATTGGAATATTAATGCTGATTTTATCGACGACCATAAAGCGGTACTAAAAACTCGATTAGTTGCTTTTGATGGGAAAAGTTTGAAAAATCCTGAGGGAAGTGCCGGTTCAAAAATTGAAACAGAACAAGCCGATATTGATAATTACTTGAAGAATTTGCATTTTATTCGCGACGAAAAGCAAGCTCATAGCCTGATCGAACGAATTAAAAAAGAAACTTATTCGATAAAAGACGTTATTAAAAAGAAAGCCAAACGCAATCCTCAAGCTCCTTTTACTACGAGTTCATTGCAACAGGAAGCTTCGAAGCGTCTTGGATTCTCAAATAAAAAAACTATGATGCTCGCTCAAAGATTATACGAAGGTGTGAATGTGGGAGCAGACGGAGCAGTTGGTTTGATTACATACATGAGAACCGATTCTGTCCGAATTAGTGTCGATGCGGAAGTAGCTGCAAAAGAATATATCGTGAAAACTTTCGGTGATGAGTACGTGCCTGCACAAGTTCCAAAGTATAGTTCTAAATCGTCTAACGTGCAAGATGCCCATGAGGCGGTTCGACCTACTACTATGGATTACGAACCAAGGAATGTCAGTCAATACTTAGATAGAGATGAATTCAGACTGTACGAACTAATCTTTAATCGTTTTTTGGCTTCGCAGATGGCTTCTGCTATTTTAGACCAAACTACGGTTAATATTACCGGTGGCGATTTTGTTTTCAGAGCAAATGGTTCTATTATAGCGTTCAAAGGATTTTTAGCAATTTATGATGATATTAAAGAAGAAGCTAAAAATGCTGACGATAGCGAAAAAGTATCCGGTACTTTACTGCCTGATTACTTGAAGGAAGGTATGCCATTAGATCTGAAAAAAGCAGATAACACGATGAGCTCTACTAAACCTAAGCCACGCTATACAGAAGCCTCATTAGTTATAGAATAAGACGAAACAGGTATAGGTAGACCTTCTA
>CAZIIZ010000509.1:0-2956 GCA_964539225.1 uncultured Hyphomicrobiales bacterium
AAAGTATTGTCATCTTTTACGGCTTTAAATCTTTCGATTGCAGCACGCATAATGTTTGCTAAGCTTCCTCTTTGTTTTTCACAAACGTCTAAAGCTCCATCATAGTTTTCGCTAAGTAAGTTTTCAGATATTCCTTTGATAAAAGTAGGAATATCGCCTTTACCTTTTGCTTTGTTAATAGACAAGTATCTTTCGAAAGAGAAAGTACTAGACACAAGAATCAAACCCATCAAAATAGCCACAATAGGACCACCAGTATAGATTGTACCTAAAGAATTACCCGGTTTCGGTTTATGACGAATAGCCGGATCTGCGAAGTTATTTGGATTACCCATCCAAAAGTTAAATAAAACGTAGGCTACTGCCATCGACAAAACGATTACGACCACATTGAAAATGTTTTTCATAACACTCCCTTATTATTAATTATTCAGAAAATATTTTAATTGCACTGTCTAAATCTGTTGCTATATCAAATACTAAAGTTAGTTTAGTAATTACGAAAATGTTCTCTATCGACTTCGCCAAATTGCAAATTACGACTTTACCTGCCTTTTTTGCGAAGTTAGCGTGAGCAGAAATTAGTATTCCCAATGCTGTGGAGTTCAAGTACGATACTTTCTCCATATCGATTATCAGCTTTGTTTTACTTTGCTCTGTGATGTTTTTTAGGACGTTTCTTAGTTCATCGGTTTCGTCCCCACCGATAAATTGCCCTTTGAGATGGAGGATAATTCCGCCAATCTGCTCTTCAACTTTAACCTGAGACATTGAGCACCTTATTAATTTGAAAAAAACTATTGCTTAAAACAATTTATACATAAAATTGCTCGAATTCAAAACTACAAATAATTTTCCAATTTTTTAAGTAAATTATTTCCACAAAGCATTTTTTTAGATTTTTTTCTTTCACTTTGAAGATTGTGTTAAGTGCTTGTTTGTTTATCACTAAGAATCAAGCGACGCAAAATCCGGAAATTATTCTATCTATGCCTGCTGAATCCTTAGACACATCAATTTGGAATTTAGTTACATCAAAAATGTTAATAATTTGCTCTTTTTGTCCATATCCGAATTCCAAATAAAATTTTCCATTATTATTTAACATACTGTTAAATATTTCCGCAAATCTACTATAAAATGCCAACCCGTCTCCACCATCAGTCAATGCTACTTTGGGTTCGAATTCCCTTACAGTTTGCTCTAATTCCAAATATTCATTTTGCGAAATATAAGGAGGATTTGACACAATAATATCAAATTTTGTTTTCGGAATGCTATTCAAAATATCCAAAGTATGAAATTGGATATTGCTAATATTATTATTGGCAGCATTTTTCTTAGCCGTTTGTATTGCTTTTCCGTCAATATCAATCGCAAATATATTTGCTTTGGTAAAATATTTAGCTAATGCAATAGCTATGCAACCACTGCCAGTGCCAATATCTAAAATATTTATCTCAGCTTCGGTATTGAGATTTTCTTTAAAGACTCTATAAATCAATTCTTCAGTCTCCGGTCGCGGAATTAGCACAGAATCATTCAGCTCCAATTGGTAATCGAAAAATTGAGCCGAATTCAATACATACTGAAGCGGTTTGCCCTTCGCTCTCTGAGTCATTAAATCACGAACCAAAGCTAATTCCTCAGTATTCAATGGTTTATCGAATTGAGTATAAAGCTCGATTTTCTGCAAATTAAGCACTGAACACAAAATCAACTGCATATTGAGTCTTGCGTCCTCAATATTATGCTTAATTAAGAATTCAGTGCCTAATTCCAATACTTCAAGTAATTTTTTCAATTACAGCCCGTTTATTTTTTTATATGTTTAGCAATTAACGAAAGCAACGCCATACGAGTAAATACACCGTGAGTTACCTGAGTTTGAATCAATACATTTGGATATTGACTGATATTATAATCAAGCTCCACGCCGTAATTCACCGGTCCCGGATGCAATAATACTAATTCCGGTTTTTTAGCGAAATGCTCGATATTCACTCCATAATATTTAGAGAATTCTCTAATTGACGGCAGTAATCCCGATTCCATTCTTTCTCTCTGCAAACGCAACACTAAAGCTACATCAGCCCATTCAATTGCATCATTGATATCATCAATAATTTCAATATTCCAATGGTTCATCCTACGAGGGAATAAAGTGCCTGGAGTGCATAATCTGACTTCAGCTCCCAAAGTACGCAATACCGTAATATTTGAGCGAGCTACTCTACTGTGCAAAATATCGCCGATTATACATACTTTCAGACCTTTGATATCGCCGAAGTGTTTCTGCAAGGTGAAAGTGTCGAGGATAGCCTGAGTCGGGTGTTCGTGCTTGCCATCGCCTGCATTAATAATTGAGCCATTAGTATTCTCCTGCAAGAAAGTAGGCACTCCTGAGCAGTTATGACGCACTACATACATATCTACGCCCATAGCCTCGATAGTTCTTAATGTATCAATAAGGGATTCGCCTTTTTTCAAGCTGGATGATGAAGATTGAAATGAAAGAGTGTCGGCAGATAAACGCTTTGCAGCTAATTCGAAGGAAAGCTTAGTTCTGGTAGAATTTTCAAAAAAAGCTAATGCTACCGTTAATCCTTTTAAATCGTCAAACTTGACTCCGGGCTTATAATTATCGATAAAAAATTGAGCCTTAGAGAAAATTGACTGAAGATCTCCTATGCTCAGGTCGTCGGCTTGGAGTAAATATGGTTTGGATATTGATAATTCTGACATATACCTTTACTTTTTATTTTTTTAACATATTGTTCCATAAAAAATCCTACAAAATTAACAAAAAAGCCGTTAGGAATAACGGCTTTTTTTAAATAAATCGAAAAATAAATTATTTTCCAGCATCCACTTTGTCCGATAATGCTTTACCGGGTTTGAATTTAGGGATTTTTTTAGCGGCGATTGTAATTGGAGTTTTATCCTTTGGATTTAT
>CAZIIZ010000510.1:0-2945 GCA_964539225.1 uncultured Hyphomicrobiales bacterium
AACTGTTGCTTCTTCCCAATTCCAAGTAGATGGAGCTGCATCAACGTAGAATCCAGGTAATAATGGTTTATTTACAGGCATTGCAAATAAAATATAAAAACCTTGTTTTACATTTCTGAAGTTGTAATTACCGGCAGCATCTGTAGGCATATTATAGAATTTATATTCGTTTTGATTGCCACCGACTGCTGGTTTGCGAATCAAAGTAACCATAGCTAAGACGCTATCATTATTTTCATCAGAAACTCTGCCTGAGATATTGAAACGAGAAGTAGAGTCTTCAGTTCTGCGAGTCAAACCAAAATCAACGCCAGATCTATTTGCTGTCATTGCGATTAACTCGGCTTCTTCTACGTTATAAGTATTATTATAATATTCGCCTAAGTATAAGTTCTGATTCATTGGCACAGCGTATGCTTTGAAGCTAGTGCCTTCTGGTAATTGAATTGAGTAAGTGCCATCTTGTCTATTTTCAATAGTGATCGCTCTTCTTGGATTATTTGATTCAGTAGAGTCAGCTAAATTATCATTTAAGAATAAACGAATTACTGCTCTAATGCCTTCGTTATTAGTTTCGTTAAATACTCTTCCGCTAAGTGTAAACATAGTCGGAGGCAAGTAAGCTGCTAATTCAGCATTAATCATTAATGTATCGCCACAAGCCACTGAAACAGTTTCAGCTGAATCATAGCTTTGAGCATTGTTGTAGAATTCATAATCGAAACCTTGAGCTTCAAATAATAATATATAACTTCCGACAGGCACTTGCATGAAATATGTGCCATTTGAATTAATTGCTGCTTGGAATGTTCTCATTACTCTTCCACCGTTGGTACTGTTGCTGTCAGAATTCACTGGGAAAGCATATACTGAGCCGTGCATTCTGAAAGTAGTAGAATCGTTTGCAATCAAGTTGCTAGTAAGTGTGCCATAGATTGTAGCACAAATTGTACTATCAACAGGGTTTTGATTACCACGTACCCAGAAGCGTAATGATTGAAAAGCACTTGCTAATGAATCGCCTTCAACAAATGCTTCAATTCCAACGAAATGTTCGCCACGTACTGGTGAAGAGAAAGTAGCAACACCGGTTACTGGATTAATACTAACTGTAATATTTGAATCCAAAATATTATTTGAAGGAATATATCTGTAACGAACTGTACTGCCGTTAGAAGCGACAGCATTTGCGTCATAAGTACCAACTTCATTTGGATTTAATTCATAATTACGTGGTTCTGTAGTGAAGTATATTCTATTTTGAACTGGTCGAGGAGTAAGATCAGCATTGATCCTTAAAGAATCACCGCAAACTACAGTTACAGTTTCAGCAGTTGCATAGTCTTGAGCATTGTTATAGAATTCTTCTACGAAACCTTCAGCATTGAATAAAATTTTATAGCTTCCGGCAGGTACTTTGATTACGTAAGTACCATTTAATCTGATTTCTGCTTGATATGTGCGTATAGCACCGCCATAACCCCATTCGCTGCTATCGGAGATTCCTAATGGTAAAGCATACACCATACCACGAATTCTGTAATTCGATGAATCATTTACTGGAGTCGAGTTTGTAATTGTACCGTAAATTCTTGCACAAAGTGTATCAACTGGAGTTTGATTGCCTCTAACAAAGAAATGAACTTCTTGATAATCTCTTGCTAAAGAATCGCCACCTGGTATAAAAGCTTCTACAACGAAGAAATGTTGACCGCGAGTAGTAGCTGAAAATGTAGTAACGCCAGTTTGTTCATTAATAGTAGCTCTAACGTTAGTATCTACTTCTACATAAGAATTGAAAAGTCTGTATCTAACTACGCTACCTTGAGTAGAAGCAGCATTTACATCATAAGTACCGATTTGACCGGAATTTAATTCATATCCCGTTGGAACGCTTGTGAAATAAACTCGGTTAGGAATGTCTTGAGTTGTAATTGACATATTAGCTACAAGTGTGTCATTGCAAGCTAATGTTAATGTTTGAGCTGTTTCTAGTGTAGTAGCATTGTTATAATATTTGGTAGTATTCATAAATTGCAAAGCAATTTTATATTGACCTTGTGGTACTCTAATTTTGTAAGTGCCAACAGAAGAAATAACTCCATTATAGACTAAAGCAGAAGCTGAAGTAGGGACAGGAATTGCCATAATTCTGATTTCGGGTCTGTAACCAATGGAGTCCATACCTGTTGGAGTAGTAATTTGACCAATTATGGCTGCACATCTCTGAACTTCGACCGGAGAAACCGTAACAATATTGCCTATTGTAACGCTCTGAGGCAATCCGTTAACAGTAGAAGCTGTAACAGCGAAATAATATCTTCCAGCTACAGTTGGAGTCCAACGAACTCTACCGCCGTCTGTGATTGTCATACCTGTAGGTTGTAAAAATTGCTCACTACTAATTGGGGAAGCATAGCTTAACTGATAATTAACGGAGATAGAAACGCTATCCCAAAGTAATGACTCAGATAAAAAACTGTAATTTTGGTCGAATAATTGATTTACCCTCGTATTAAAGTTCATAATTCTGAATCCGGTTGAATCTGTAGTTGTTCCGCCGCCGCCAGGTTGAGCTTGAGCCATTGCGAATGTGATGAAAAACATCACTGCTAGTAAGGAATATTGCATTCCTCTTTGTAGAAAATTTGTTCCCATAGTACACCTCAATTATTGTGTAAAAAAATATTAAATCTAAAATTATATTTTATTGTCAATTTGTATCTCACTTGATACATAAGCAATATAACATAAAAAAATGGTTTGTTTCACATGTTTCAATATTTTTTCAAAATATAATATAATCTTCAATATTTAATTCTTATTTTTCAGTTTTTTACCGAAACTGAATAATATTTATTGGCATAATTATTTTTATAACATCATATATCGCTAACCATTATACACATCTTCGGCAATACCGATGAATACTGTCATTCCGGTTT
>CAZIIZ010000511.1:0-2936 GCA_964539225.1 uncultured Hyphomicrobiales bacterium
ACCAATGCTCGAAAAACGCATTTCTCGTGAGACTTGCGAAGACGTATTGAGTTACTTCTATGTAATTGCGAACTTAGTAGCTTTCACAGTTTTAGACAGAAAGAAAAACAAATTCTGGCAAAAACTTACTGAAATGAAAGCTAACAACATGACAGAAAGCTTTACAAGCAATACTTTTAAAATCTTATTCAATCGCGAACCAAAAGAAAGCGAATTGACTGAGTTGAAGTATTTAATTGGTCTGACTTTGTCGAACGGTCCGGGGACAATCTCTGCGAAGGGTGCTAAAGAATCCGTATCTGCTCGTAATCATATCCCAACTTGTTTCGCAGGCTTTATGGTTAATACAGGCTTTGCTCACGGTGGTAACGGCTTCGAAGCGGTTGATTACTTATTGAAGAACTTCAAAGATTTAGATTTTACAGATCCGGGCGACTCGAATTTGAAATTCGATTTGAAGGCTATTGCCAATACTGCTGCTAAAACATATCGTGATTATGTAAAAGAAAGCAAAGATTCAGGCGATATGAATTACACTAAAATACCTTGCGTAAACCATCCGGTATTCAAAGGTAATGATGTGAATTTCGATCCACGCGAACAATTCGTAAGTCACGAATTAGAGCAAAAAGGTATTTATAACGTATTTCTTGATTTCTACCACAAATTAGTAGTAGAATTATTCCAAGAAGGTGCGACTAAAAATACTTTCTGCGTAAACGTGGATGCCGTGATTTCAGTTATTACATTGAAATTATTATGGCCTGACTACAAAGCAGGAACGATTTCTGCGAACGACCTTCAAGAATTGGTGTTTATCCTATTCTTGATTGGTAGAGCTGTTGGCGTGTCCGCAGAAATTATCGACCACCGTTCACGCGGTACAGATATGGACTGCCGTACTCCGCAATCTCAATTGCAATTCGTATTATAATAATACGCTGAAACGATAATATTAAAGCCACTCATGACGAAAATTTTGAGTGGCTTTTTTAGTATATTTTATTTGTATTTATTCTAAATGACACATACTGTCTCTATTGTTTCTTATATTTGTATTCTAAAATGATTGAATAATAAATTAAGGAATACTGATATGAATAAAAGAATCATTTACTTCGCCGGATTCAAAGGTCATCGCTCCAATAAGTTCGAGATTATCAAAGAATTTTTTACTACTGAATGCGTCCAATTTGATCAAACATTAGACTTCGCTAAAGACATCATAGAAATCGAGAATTTGATTGAAAACCATCAAGCATATATTATTGCTTCGTCGATGGGCTGTTTAACCGCCTTATATACACATTTTAAATACAATTGCCCTATAGTACTGATTAATCCTTCGTTATTTCCTGATATTACTCTCAAAGAAGTGCTTTCGGATTCCGAAATCGAAAGTATCAGAAATATTCGGGCTTGTCTGCTTAATAAGAAAACCGGAAAAGAAATCAATCTGTATATAGCCGAAGACGACGAGCGAGTGAATCACGATAGATTTATCGAGCAGTTCGAGGAGAATATTCGATATATTAACCGCTCGCCAATCGGTGGACATAGCTATACCATCCTGCCGGATAAACTTCACGCCATCAATGTCAGTCTATTCCGTGCCGAAATTGATTTTGAAGACTTTTGTGCTTTATACGAAGATAAAATGGCAGCACTTATGTTTGAGGATATTGAATAGACACCTGATGTGCTTCCTTATTAATCAATAATCAGAACGAAATGAAGAATCTATCCGGCAAAGATGTCCTACACTTAATAAGTGTGGCATATCTGAATATTTTCATTTATTTTATTCCTAAGTGAATAAAATAATAATTTCATGTGTTTATATTTCGTATATTAATTCACAAATAATATAATCAAATCAGGAAAGCTATTATGAAATCTCTGTTTATTTACTGCTTAGCATTTTTTACAACGATTTATATCCTCACAGCTCAGACTATTATTTACGAAAAAGATTACCCCATTATTCCGAATAATATTGTAAATTCAATTATTTGGGATTGTAATATTGATAATAATGGGAATTTGCAGGTATTAGGATACTCAGAAATTGACGGTAGAAAAAATGTACCGTATAACTATATTAGAATATTCGATAAAGATTTAAACCTATTAAATCATTTATATATAGACACGAATAGTATTAGTCAACATATATTTTTTACCCCAAAATTATGGAGATTTACAACTACTGCTGAGGGAAATTATTATTTTTATGCACATAAATTAATATTCTGGGGTTTCGGTACTTTTCCCGGATTTACAAGCAAAGAAATATCGAAGGAATGGCAAATTACTAAAGATACATTAATCGGGATAAGAACCGATACGTTTGATATTGTTACGGCTTTATTTACGGCTGACACAAATATGATAAATTTTGGATTTAGCAATCTCGACAGCATAAAGCATCAAATTACTATACAAAAAGCTAATAAGGATAATGAGCCTATCTGGACTAAGCATTTTGATTTAATTGACACTTCGTTTTATGATATTAATTATGCTTATGCTAATTCTTTTTCCGCTAAGGATTCGAATATATTGTTTTTCTATAGACCGTTTTATAAAGATCCAAATCAAAATCCTGATTCAGCTACCAAGATTTTATACAATTCTTGCTATACACGCTTTACTAAAGAAGGCGAATTGTTAACGCATAAGATAATAAATCCTTTAATTGAGGCGACTAATATAGCCGTTGATTCAGACAGGATATACACATATTATAGATTAGACACTACTATATACAAATTCGAATGTTGGGACTTAGAGATGAATAATATCTGGTCTAAGAAAATCAATTTCCCTGAATATTATTATATTGATTTTAATAGTTATCCAATAGTTAATTCTAATAGAGAGATTGTAATAACCGGAGGCGTATTGAAAGATAGCAATTGCAAATGGAGACCAAT
>CAZIIZ010000512.1:0-2935 GCA_964539225.1 uncultured Hyphomicrobiales bacterium
GACGACAGAATCAAAGGCATTTACATCAAAGCTGAAAATTCACAAATCGGATTCGCTAAATCTATCGAATTGAACCAAACAATTGAAGACTTCAAGAAATCTGGCAAATTTGTTTATGGATATTTAGAAACCGGCGATGAAAAAGATTATATGCTTACTCTGCCGGCTCAAAAAATATATATGCCTTTAGAAGGAATAGTAACTATTGACGGATTTGGAGCAAGCCCACTATTTTTCAAAGGATTCTTGGACAAAATTGGAGTTAATTTCTTCGTTTGTGGATTCGAAGATTTCAAAAGTGCTGCCGATATGTATTCTCGCACTTCATTTAGCGATTCGAGTAAATATCAATTAAAGGTTTATGTTAACCAATTTTATGATCATTTTTTAAATGCTGTAAATTTGTATAGAAATATTGACAAAGCTAAAGCAAATTCAATTATTGATGAAGGCGTATATACTACCGATGGTATGAAAGAAAATGGCTTCATTGATGAAATTGCGGTTGAATCCAAAGTAAAAGATGATATGGCAAGACTTGCTTATGGAAATAATTACTCAAAGGACAAAAAACTACGATTAGTCAATATCTCTGATTATGTCTATAGCGAACCATATAAAAAAGATGATAAATATGACTACGAAAATCAAATTGCCATAGTATATGGTAGCGGCGGAATCACTCACGGCGATAATCAAGAATTGTTCTCAAGCCAAAAGTCAGTATATGCGAATCAATTCGTATCAAATTTGAAAAAAGCAGTTGACAACCCCAAAGTAAAAGTCATAATTATCCGCATTGACAGCCCTGGAGGTTCAGTATTAGGCAGTGAAATAATTTGGCAAGAAATCGAAAATGCTAAAAAGAAAAAACCAATATATGCCTCTATGAGCGATGTAGCGGCTTCAGGCGGTTATTACATAGCAATGGCTTGCGACACGATAATTGCCCATCCAGCAACTATTACAGGCTCTATAGGGGTAATTTCGGCTATACCAAATTTTAGCGGTGCTATGAAACAATTAGGAATTACTACAGATACAATAGCTACTAATTCAAATACAAATTTCTTCAATGTATTTAATCCAGTAACTGATAAAATGAAAGATAAATTCTACGCTATGACTAAAGTAGTTTATCAAAGATTTGTTAACAAAGTTGCCGAATCTCGTAAAATGAATTTCGAGAAAGCACGCAGTTTAGCCAAAGGCAGAGTGTGGACTGGAGCAGATGCGAAAGCTAATGGATTAGTAGATGTACTCGGCGACCTTCGTACTGCGATTCAAATGGCTAAAAAGCGTATAGGAATGCCATTAAACAAGAAAGTACTTTACCAAATATATCCGCGTCCGGATGAAGATTTTAGCACTTTATTTAAGTATTTTAGCAAAGATAGCGACAATGATGATCAAAATTCAGACGAAAAGATTATGACTTCGCTTTCCATTAGGTTAGGGAAAGAATCTAACTTTTTAACTATGGTTTACAACTCAATGCCACAAGAGATGAAGAAACAATTCGCATATAATATGAATTTATTACAAATGTCAAATTCAGAAAAAGTATTAATGGCGATGCCGCTATCAGTTGATATTCGATAATTTCTAGTATATACTTAATTTATATAAGAACTCCTTTATTTGAGCCTTCTCAAGTAAAGGAGTTCTTGTATTTTAACAATATAACGATACTGAAATAAGACCGTTGTAAATTCAGCAACCTTGTCGTTGCCATGCCTGCGAAACGAGTCTTCGAGTGGATGCATGAAATCCGTCTTCGGATTCAGCGTAGCTAATCTATAACACTTGTATTAACAATACCTTATGGGGATAATACTTGATTAACTTATTTATCAAATACTGTATTTACATTTCCCTATAAATAGCTTTTGCAATGATCTTATTACAGATTTTTTTAATGTAAGACAATATTGAAATGAATGACTGTATTAGATACGCCGAATCAGATGATGTTATTATTGGTTAGGAATTGAGGGATTGAATCAAGTTCAATTGATTACTAACGTTTAACGGCTACGTAGTAAAGATACGAATTAATCTTATACAACATAGCAGTTAAACGTCAGTAATAAAATACTTCTATCGTCATATACTAGCAACTCCTTAGGAATTGCAACAAATAAATAAATCATAATATTGATAAAATCGGCAATTCACACCGGTCTTACTTTTTGGATTTTTTTTCTAATCTTTCTTTTAGATTATCAATAAATTGCTTTTCTAAGATTCCATTAGATTTCCAGTAGTGGTATTCTTCGGTAACGTGATCTTCTCTGGCACTCAATTCTGACGTAAGAGTCATTTCTACTAAATTTGCTTTAACTTCTTTTAAAATAATTTTATAATTTATTCTGCCGTTTACCCATATTCCTCCCGGTATATACTTCATATTGTATTGATACCTTTGGAGAATTCTATATGTAGAATCCGAGCCTTCAGTAAAGATATAATTATCTGTATGAATAGTGCCTTTCCACAGTCCTTCGTCGTTTTGTGAATTCTTCTGCTGTGCTACTTGAGCACCAATTCCGGTAATAGTTTCTTTGACTGTTTTCCATACTTCTTCGAATGGGACTTCGAATGTTTCTTCGTATTTTTCTTTATAATACTTCAATCTCTCTGGCACATCACTAGTTTTTTCTTGAGAAATAAGAGTACTGAACGCCACAGCGAAAACAACCATAGTTAGAAATATTTTTTTCATATCAATTTTCCCATTATTTTTATTAATTTTAAAAAACAAATATATAAAATATTATTGACTATTTCAAATATATTTTATTTTTCATTGCTGAAAAGCACAATAGCCTTCCCGAATTGCTTCGAGAAGGCTATTGTATAAATCGCTTATGCTATATCTCTAAGGTTTACTTAGCGACTACCATAGTCTTAGTTTCAGAGAATTCACCCATTA
>CAZIIZ010000513.1:0-2930 GCA_964539225.1 uncultured Hyphomicrobiales bacterium
TACTTAGCCAATGATTCTGGTTATGGCAGCACCATGGTTGGTACATATTTTGTAAAAATCAATTATTCAAATCGTTCAATCTTTAAGCCGTTTGTTAAGAAATAGTTCGACTGAATAATAACAAGCCTGTGCAAATAGTAATAAATTTTGTATAATATTGATGTCTAAACCTTTCCGCCAGGTTAAGAAACTGTCGGAAAGTGAGAAATAGTATTACCTTCGGAAGGCTTCTTAGTCCTTCCGAAGGTTTGGGATATTCTTCACCTTCTCCCTCTAAAACCGATTTCCGATACCAAAATGTTTTAGTACATAGATTGAAGTATGATTCCTGAGATTTCACTTTGAATTGGTTACAAAATGTAACCGATTGAAACTGATTGCATAGTGGGATTGGTGTATTCTTGGGATAGCAGTCTGAACCGTTGATTAATCTGATTATTGGGATTAAGATGATTTTTAAGACTATTAATTCTATCTTACATCATCTTCATCAATTCAATCTGCTTAATCAATGGTTCAGACAATCTTACGAATATTCCATACATTCCCTTTGAGTTTTAACAATTTATCCGTAATTTTGCGTAATTAGAATAATTAGTTTTAAAATAGGATAGATAATGAAAAGAACATTGATTACCTCCGCTTTGCCGTATGCAAATGGTTATATACATTTGGGGCATTGTGCTGGAGCATATCTGACTGCGGATATTTACGCCAGATACTTGCGACTAAAAGGCGAAGAAGTGCTTTACGTCTGCGGTTCGGACGAACACGGCGTGGCTATCACTATCGCTGCCGATAAAGAAAAAGTAACCCCGAAAGATATTATAGATAAATATCACTATGCCAATAAAGAAGCATTCGATAAATTCGGAATGAGTTTCGATATTTATTCGCGTACTTCTCAAGCATTGCACCACGAAACTGCCAAAGAATTTTTCCGTGATTTCTTGCAGAAAGGCTTGCTAATCGAGAAAGAAGAAGAGCAATTCTTCGACCCGAAAGCTCAAATGTTCCTACCGGATAGATACGTCGAAGGCACTTGCCCGAACTGCGGACACGACCACGCTCGTGGCGACCAGTGCGATTCTTGCGGTGCTTATTATGAGCAATTGAAATTAGTGAATCCGAAGAGCTTAGTCTCCGGCGAAACTCCAATCGTTAAAAAAACTACCCACTGGTATATGCAGTTCAATCAATTCCAACAATTTTTGGAGGAATATATCGAGAGCAATGCCGGAGAATGGAAAGACAACGTGATTCAGCAGTCTCGCAGTTGGCTAAAGCAAGGCTTGACCGAGCGAGCTATTACTCGTGATTTGACTTGGGGCGTGCATATCGACGATATTCCGGAAGTGCCGAAGGAGAAATCCGTTGGCAAAGCATTATACGTATGGTTCGATGCCGTTCTCGGATATATCACAGCCACTAAGGAAATTATCAAGCAATTATCCGACGAAGGCAGAGCGAATCCTGAAGATTGGCAAAAATGGTGGAAAGCTGAAGATTCTCGCTATGTAGCATTCATTGGCAAGGATAATATCGTGTTCCATACTATTATTTTCCCGGCTATGCTTCAAGCTCGTGGCGAAAACTATAATATGCCTGAGAACGTTCCGGCTAATGAATTCCTTAACTTAGAAGGGCAGAAATTCTCTAAATCTCGCAATTGGAGTATCGACTTGAAGGACTTCGAAATTGATTTCCCTCAGCAGAATATGATTTCCGCATTGCGATATACTTTGGCTATGAATTTCCCTGAAACTAAAGATGCGGATTTCACATGGAAAGATTTCCAAGCTCGTAATAACAATGAATTGTCCGCAATCTTGGGCAATTTCATTAATCGTGCTTTGCAATTCTTGCATAAGAATTTCGAAGGCAAAGTGCCGGAATTAACCGGAAATCATGTGAATTTTGCGAGTGAAGCTAAAGAATTGGTGAATAAATTCGCGAGCGAAAGCCTAGAAGAAATTTGCATAGAAGAATATGAATCTATCAATAAAAACGATGCTGATTTGCTGTTAGCCGTGTTTAATGGTATCAAACATATTAATGCTAATTACGATAAATATCGTTTCCGTGATGCTATCACCGAGACTATGAATATCGCAAGAGCTGCCAATAAATACTTCAACGACGAAGAACCTTGGAAAGTTATCAAAACTTCACGCGAAGATTGTGCAAAAACTATTTATATGTGCGTGCAAGTGTCGAAAGCATTGGCTACTTTATTCGCTCCGGTTGTTCCGTTTTCGTCGTCAGCTATCTTTGATTTCTTGAACGAAACACCGCATATAGGCGAATCAACATTGCGAGACGAAGTGCGAGTAAATTATTGGGATAATACTCTTGATTTCTCTATCGAAAGCGGCAGAGAAATTAAATTGCCTGAATTATTATTCGCCAGAATCGAGCAGGAATTAATTGATGCTCAAGTCGCTAAACTCGGCGATAAAAAAGCAGCAAATGCAGTCGAAGAAAAACCAGCCGATGAGCTGATTGAGTACGATGATTTCGCTAAAGTGATATTAAAAACTGCTAAGGTGATTTCTGCGGAAAATATCAAAAAGTCCAAAAAGCTATTGAGATTAATCGTCGAACTCGGCACAGAGCAGAGACAAATCGTAGCTGGAATTGCGGAACATTATAAACCCGAAGATTTAGTCGGCAAAGTAGTAGTAATCGCTGCGAATCTAAAACCTGCTAAATTAATGGGCGTGGAGTCGTTCGGTATGATTCTCGCTGCTTCGGACGATGCCGGCAATTTATCTGTATTATCGCCAGCTAAGGACGTAATCGGTGGCGGTTGCGAAGTAAGATAATTATTTAGTAGTTCTTTGAAAATATCAATTTTCAAATTTGTCATTCTGAGGTTTCAAAGAAAACTTCGTTTTCACTAAAAGAAAATGACATACTTCGTCATTCTG
>CAZIIZ010000514.1:0-2921 GCA_964539225.1 uncultured Hyphomicrobiales bacterium
CGTCATAATTCGTAATTTTATACACCCATTCATTGCCCACTTCGAGCGGCATAATTACGTTAGTTTTTTGGTCTTGCTTGACGTACTTAAACGTAATTTCAGTACGATTTTTTTTGAGTTCAGCATTGCTAATGTCTTCTTTGCACGAAGGCAAAATGCTCAATGATAACGCCAAAGCTAAAGTTAGAAATATTTTCTTTTTCATACAACATCTTTCTGATTTAGATTTGTTTGATATAAATTAATTTAATTTATAGCTAATTAATTCAACTATTTTTACTACATAATTGGGATCAAACGAATAATCAAAGTCTGGATTTCGATAATTAACTGACTTTATTAATCCAATATTTTCGGTATAATAATCTGTTGAATACTGAGACATTCCTAAGAATTCCGCTTTTGATGATTTTGGCTCAGGATTTATGATTTTATCTCTATACTCAAAGCAATTAAATGAACCGGTAACGGTGGTAATAGGGATATTGATATTTACTTTTTTATGAAATTCTGCGAATAAAATCTTTGTATATTCACTGTCTATGTTCGAAGATTCTAAAGATTTATTATTCGGACCAGCTATCCAAGATAAAAATTCATCACCTTGATTAGTAGGATATTTGGCTCGGAATTCTTTCTCGCCTTCATAAGTTACGTTTTTAGTCATCAAGCCCAAATCTGTATTTACCCAAAGGATTGTTTTGTTGTCGCTATAATACCATTTCTCGCCATTGAATTGCTCTACGCCGTCAATTCTAATCGTCTTATATTCGGTGGAAGTAACAGCTCCTTGCTCGTCATAATTCGTAATTTTATACACCCATTCATTGCCTACTTCGAGCGGCATAATTACGTTATTCTTTTGATCCGGCTTCACGTATTTATACGTAATTTCAGTTTTATGCTTTTGAATTTCCGAATTAGTAATATCTTCCTTGCATGATGGCAAAATTCCAAAAGTTAATGAGCATGCTAAACTCAATAATATTATTTTCTTTTTCATAGTATTTCTAAATTTTCAATGATTATAAATGATAATTAATTCCGAAATTTAATGATGCTTTTTTGGCATCGAACTGCACATTTTGACGTTGGTATTGGAAATATGAATACTCAAGGATAGTGTTAAATGCTATCTTATCCGTTAAATAGTATTGCAAGATTATGCCCGGACGCAATATTTCACCATAACTACTAAGACTATAAGAAAATTGAGGCGAAAAATGTATGCCCAATAAATTAATTACTTCATAGCGAGCCGATAAACCATAGCTCGTAATATTTGGTTGCATTTCTACTTCATATATTCTGCCACGATTATCTGATTCATCATAACGACTGAAAAATGTTTCCTGGCGAACGCTCGCCCCTATTTTAAGATTATCTGTTATGTCATAGAACAAACTGAACTGCATATTATTCAGCTTCGAATATTCCTTAGGACTAATTGATTCCTTAGGGAAATTCCAATTCAACGAATTATTATACTCTATCGAAAAATCGCTCAATAGCTCTTCCGATAAATAAGTTAATTCATCTAAATTTTTCCATTTTATAGGAACATAATTTGGTTTGTCGAAGCGAATTTTGCTATTGGGATTTATCTCCGAATTGCTTAACTGTGCGACGATATTATTATTTATTTCCGCTGAATTCTGTGATTCTAATTCTATATTTTTTTGAGCATTCGCATTAGTTTTAGCATCGACATAAATATATTTAACAATTGTTTTTACGGGCGTTACTGCTTTTGACGCATCGTTTTTATTTACCAGCTTTGCAGTTTCAATACTACTTGGGGCTTGGAAATTATTATTACTGATTTCCGCTTTTCTGCTCAATTCTGGCTGTTGAATATTATTATTATGCAAACCGAAAAAAATTAGGAACGAAACAATCGCAGTAGTTACGACAGTAGCTGAATACGGAATTACTGCTTTCCAAATTGGTAACTTGGGAACAGTGGGAGGAATCGGAGTGCCGTATCCTGCGGCAGCCATTATTCCAGAACCTATAGCTAATGACGGTGCTGCTGAATTACGGAACGAACCCATAGAATTCTGTAGAGCCAATGTAGTTCGGAATTCTGCTCGTAAATTTTCGTCCTCTGCCATTCGGCGTAGCAAACTTGCTTCTTGCTCCGGGCTTAAAGCATTATCGAAAAACTCATATATATCATCATTTGAATTCATTGATTTCTATTCCAAATTAATTATTTGACAATTCATTTATATATGGCTGAAGCGTTTTTTTTATCATATCCATCGCCCGATAAATTCGTTTTTTAATGCACTCGGTCGATTCGCCTAATATCTCGCCTATCTCGGCATAACTCATTTCACTGAACTTATTCAGGATGAATGGTTCGCGATACTTTTCGTCTAAATCGTTAACCGCCACTTTGATTAAGCTAATTAATTCTTGATTTTCCATTCCTGCCGCGAAGTCCGTCGGGCAAACAATTCTCTCCCAATCATAATCCTCAAAACTAACTTCTTGAAGAGTATTTTTATTCCGCCGATAGAATTCACGAATCTGATTCGATGCTATAACCGATAAATATCCGGCGACGTTCTCAATTGCGATTCCATTTTTTACAGCAGTATTAAATTTCAGCCAAGTTTCTTGATATACTTCTTCTGCATTTTCTCGAATTGTAACTTTAAATAAGCAATAACGATATATTCTGCCCGAATAGCGACTATATAGTTCCATAAAGGCACTACCACTTTCGGAGTGTCCTTCTGCTATCATCCGCATCAATTCAATATCTTTTTGCTTAATCAAATCCATTATTCAATTCAATATTTTTTACATTTCTTAAAACACAATATCTGTATTAGATTTACGAATCCGAATACAAAACTATAGATGACAAAATTATCAAATTCGGGACAATTTTTTTAAAATTATTTCAATTG
>CAZIIZ010000515.1:0-2917 GCA_964539225.1 uncultured Hyphomicrobiales bacterium
TAGCCGTATCCGGTTTGCTCGCCTTTAACGACACGAACTCCAACGCCTAAACTAATGCTTTCGGAAGAGCCTTTAATAATATCTTCGGACATAGTTACCGAATTAGCAATTGAATATTCAAAATACAATTCAGCAAATTCTCCGCCTTTGGACAGAGCTACTTCCAATAATTTCTTCATATCTTCTTTAGCCATACCGAACATATTTACTTCGCCCGGTTTGGATATGTGTGCAGTACCGCCGGCGAATAATTTAGTCGCCCAATGATGCGTTGTAATAGCCGCACCAACTCCCAGACCGCACTGTTTTACGAAATCTCTTCGCTTAATACTCATCGATTTTTCCTTCGTAATTTATAATATATATTTTTATTTACTTTAATTCTACGCAAATATTTAATAAAAGTTTTGAATTATTCAGAGAATAATCGGCAACTTTTACACAAATTTTAATTTACTTCGCCATTCTGAATAGCTCGCATATATTTATTTTTTTCCTTGCGGATAAATGCAAGCCCAACAGACAATCTTCTGCAAAGATCAGGATTATTCGGAAACAATTGATTACGTTCGTCAATCGCCAAAATTGAGGATCCGCCGCCGTCTAAATTCATGGCATTATAACAACCGACCATTTTCATGATTCTTGCTAAATCCGCAAGCGATGCTCCTGAAGTCTTTTTTGCGGAATTGCTCGACTCCACGACTACCATATAAATTTTATTCATCTCTTTATTGGTGCCAATAGCAGTTCTCGGCAATGGCGACGAAATAAATCTTCTCGCCCTCGAACCTTCGATATTTGCTTCTTGTTCGGCTATTCCATTTCTAACTAATCTCGGTGTACCGGAGACAGCATCCGTAAATCGAACATTGCTCATCACGTTCGTTTCGTATCTCAAAGTCAATGTATCGCCCATTTTTGGGATTTTATAACTTGGAAATTGCTTACCGAGCGATAAGATGC
The DNA here is from genome assembly GCA_964539225.1 of uncultured Hyphomicrobiales bacterium. Lineage (GTDB taxonomy): Bacteria > Bacteroidota > Ignavibacteria > Kapaibacteriales > UBA2268 > CALLXS01. The sequence goes on from CAZIIZ010000515.1 coordinate 967, forward strand.
AGGTTCTATATGAAGTTTTTACGGCAAATGAGTCTAAAGCTACTACCACACAAGAAATATTTTTATTAATTGCCGGAGGCGTTAAATATTTCAAAGTTAGCTTAGGCATATTGTATTCTACTGTTTCCATTCTGCGAGCAGATTGCAATTGCTTTTTTACCTCTAAAGTATCGATTTCCAAATCGGATGAATCACGCAAATCAATGTCTTGCAAAGCAAGATCAAGAGCTTTGCTCACGCTTTTTTGAGGTATGAACGGAATACTATCGCCACCGAATTGATTGTAAATTACTATCTGAGTAGAATCTAAGCGTCGATTAACTGCATCAATATTTACAAACAACCCCTTTCGAGAACGAATAGTACCACTGATAGAAAATCTATCAATATACATTCTATTCCGCGAATCAAAAAATGCTGAAGACCAATTCTTATATGAATTCATTTCTACTATTTCGCCATTAATTATCACCGGACCAATCGGATAATTAGAATATGCTTTCCAAAAATTCCCATTTACTGAAGCCAAAACCTGTCGATCCGCATGCAAAGAGTCAAAGTTATGATTGATTCTCTGCAATTTCTCGACTTCAGAAATCTGATTATTAGCTTTCATAATTGCAATTTTATTCAAAGGATCTGTCATATCTGCTTCCACTAAATGCACATAGTATTTCAATCTACTATCACCAATCAGAAGTTTTTTATACAACACTCCGGGAGCTAATGTGTCCATTGAACTCATCTCAATTGTCGATTCTTCCTTCAGAACCGGTCCTTTCGCTCCAGCACCCCTTTTCGTCTTGACTCGAGAGTTAGCTTTTGATTTCGCCGATGATTTTATTTTTTGTTTGGGTTTAGTCTTGCTTGATACTTTTTTCGATTTTATTGATTTAGCTTGGGAGGTTTTAGCTTTTACTGCTGCCTTCTTCTTAGCTTTAGCAAATAATTCAGCATTATCCGACGCACCCAATAGCAACAATGTTAGTAAAAGTATAAGTAAATATTTTATATTTTTTTTGATAATATTCATTCTTTTCGCAATATCTGACTATATTAATTTGATTAAGTTTTTTATAGAAATACTATTCTTTATGCCTAAAATAGAAACGCAAATTAAAGATTTTTTTTTACATAAAAAAGCAAGGTATCTATTTTCTAAATTATTTAAGCGATTAGAACAAGACTAAATTCGCAAATCCTACCTTTCATACTAACCATTACACTACTTTTGCTTTATAATTAATAAAACAATTGATAACTTATCGTCAAATTATAATAATTATTCGTTTGTTTGTATATATCACTCAAATAATAATATCCATTTTTCAAATATTAAAGAGCATCTAGTAATTCAGCCGTACAATATCAAAGTAGCAATAGTATGTCTATAAAGCAGAACCAAGATGTCCTACACTTGGCAAGTGTAGGACAACTGAGATAACAAGCAATTCGGTATCACTTCGATAATTGTGCGTAGTCGAAATTAACGATGCAATGGTGCAGCTTGTATGAAGGATACTTTATGATGTCGAATAAGACAAATAATAGAATCACTAGTGTTCAAATTAGATAGAGTTCATTCCAAGGAAACAATTATTTAATGTTAATTATTGATATATTTTTTTATAATATCAAAAAAATGTATTATCTTTAGGTGCAGTAATTTTGAAACTATTAAGAATGAATACTTGAACAATATTGACAACATAGAGTATGCCGAATTATCGCTAAAAATAAAAGTATTGGAGGCAGAGAATGGTAAGCTAAAGGCTGAATTATTCGCTACCAAAAATCAACCAAGTTTCAATTTATCGTTGAAATCGACGTTGGATTTGCTTTCAATTTTGAATTTTCCGGTAGTTATCAAGTCAATTACCAGTAAACAAGAATATATCAACTCTCAATTTCAACTTCAATTTATTGATATTCCTGATTTAGTTGGCTTAAC